>JAZTWU010000077.1:0-3772 GCA_045636085.1 Eubacteriales bacterium | reverse complement strand
GATCGCGACAGCTATCCATAATGCGCTGCGTATCAATGCATACACTTCCCTTCCCACTGCAGGAGAGCGCGTTGTTATTATTTCTGTTTTCCAGCATCATAACTTCTCCCTAAGCTGAATTATTATCAAAGAATCACTTATAAAGCCGAGCATCGACTTCATTATTATTTTATGTCGGGCAGAAAAAATAGGTTAAAAGCGATTTTTTGTTGTATTTCTCTATGTTTTATGTTATAATAAAGCATCAAAGGAAAAAGCGGAGGCATTATGGGAAAATTTGATCACGTCCTGCTTTGCAGTGATTGGGACGGAACGCTCAGTATCCAAGGAAAAATTTCAAAAAACAATATCGAGGCTATCCGCTATTTTCAATCCGAGGGCGGTAAATTCACCCTCGCAAGCGGGCGCTTTGCCGGGCACTTCAAGCAGTTTGAATCGGATATTCTTCCGAATACGCTCCTCGTCTGCGCAGGAGGCTCCTGCATTATGGATCGGGATGGAAAAATCTACTACGAGAAATTCTGCAACCATCGGATTGGCGAATATTCCAAACTCCTGCTTCACGAAAGCTCACCGTACGAGGGAATGGAAATCACCGTTCGTGGGCACGATCCCTTTGTTTTTGATAAAAAGACCGTGCACTCGCCCGAGGCGAAAAAGATTTTTGCAATGGATACGATCTATAAAGCAATCTATCTGACGTCTTGGGATGAGGAATCTGCGCGGCGCGGCATAGAATACACGAAAAATCTTTCGTTCGAAGGCTATATGCCCGTGCGAAGCTTTCCCTTCTCTATCGAATTGATCCCCGCCGATGCGGGTAAGGGGCGCGCCATCCGCTGGCTCGGGAAAAAAATCGGATGCAGTCTCCTTGTTGCCGTCGGAGACTACGAAAACGATTGCGATATGCTGAAGGCGGCCGATTACGGATACGCGGTCTCATCCGGCTCTCCTCTTGCGAGAGCAAGCGCAAACCGCTTTGCCGCAACCTTTGAAGGAGATGCACTCGCCTCGGTTATTGAGGAATTGGATGCGGAGATCGCTCCGTAGCATAAAAAAAGGATATTGCCGCGTGGCAATATCCTTTTTTATTAATCAATATCCTCAACGACCGTCGTGGGATTCTCATCGAGAATTTCGGGATGCAGAAGAATTCTCTTCATACGCTTCATAGCAGAAGCATAATAGTAACCGTCGCAAATACGCTCGTCCGTAACAACCTTCAGCGTCACGAAATGGTGGCGCTCCTTTTCCCCGTTTCTCTTCACGACCTCGGCGGAATAAATACTACCGTAAGAAATGAAGATCGGTAAGGTTCCGAAATCATAGAGATGGTGATAGATTGCGGGAATTCCAAGAGAGCCCATCGAGGTGATAAACATCGATGCGTGGAAGGGGCTGACGTGAAGCAAAAACTTCGGCAAAAGTCCAAAATAATCCAAGAAGCGAAGGCAAGCAACGGCACCGCGGAAAAGCAGGCCGGGCAAAAGCTTCGTCAAAAGCTTTGCGATCTTATCGAAGTCCGAGGGAGCCTCCAATGCCTCAACGGCGGTCTTCTGGAACTTCTTGTAGACATTCAAAGCGGTATCGCGAGGGTCGAATTGCACCTTGATGCAGGTATCGGGAGCCTGAAGAGTCATTTCCTTTTTGATTACCATATTGCAATCAATGGTCTTTCTGGCATAGATCTTCTGACCCGCAACAAAGCGGTTGATGCCGGGACGCTCGGAAACGGTACGCACATACGCCGCCAAAATAACGTGCAGAAGCGTCATATCCGTATATCCCTCTTTATGCTTCTTGTCGAGATAAAGCTCGATATTATGAATATCGATAACATCCTCGAAATGATTCTGCGCATCTGCGCGCGTTTTCATTATGTAGGGCTCAACATAAGCCATCGGAGCAAGCGAACGAACTCTGCGCCCCTCCTTGCGGTCGCCCCAGCGACGTCTTCTCTTTTTATATGCCGGAGTATCGTAGGTTTGTATATCCTCGTGTCTGAAATCTTGCATAACAACCTCGCAAAACAGTCATTTATTTGCAGGAACCTTCGTAATTATAGCACAAAATGTCGAATGTGTCAAGTTTTTTTTACAACGCAAGGGATTTTCGAAAAAATGCGCTTTTTTCTAAGTGTTTTATAAAAAACGACCGGGGCGATACAACGCCCCGGTATTTTCAAATGTCGATCAAAATCTTAAGCGTACGCCTTAATGCCGGCAGGGCACTCCTCTACGGGAATGGATGCCGTCATAACAAGGTTTACGTCCTTTGCAATGTTTTCAAGCTTCTTGAGCATTGCTTCAAAGGCAACAACGTCATTGCCGCATATCTTCAGGGAGGAATCGATAAAGAGATCGGTAATATCGCTATTGGAGGCAAGAATACCTGCAACGAATCCGTAAAGAGCGGTCGCATCCGTAACCGAAAAAGCATCCGTATCAATCAAGCGAGCCTTATAGGTGATATCAAGCTTCAGCTTGCTTCCCTTTTCGATGCAGACAACGGAGCCCTTGGAAGTTGCAACGGCATTGTTTACG
Source organism: Eubacteriales bacterium (assembly GCA_045636085.1). GTDB lineage: Bacteria > Bacillota > Clostridia > Oscillospirales > CAG-272 > UBA1740. The sequence continues at coordinate 1,229 of JAZTWU010000077.1, read as the reverse complement.
AGCTCGATGAGAGTCTTCGTCTTTCCGCTTCCCTTTGCGCCGATAAATAACTTAATCATAAATCAATCCTCCTGAATGTTAAATATACCAACCTTGCGGCTTTGGTATACTTATTGTATAACACCTTTCAAAAAAATGCAAGAGCTTTTTTGAAAAAAAGAGGAGATTTTCGCAAGTTTTTTTATCACAATGCACAATTTTCACAAAAACAATCAAATGTTTTTGATACCTTTCGCCAATTCCTCGCCAAGTGCCTCATATCCGGGCTTGCCAAGCAGAGCAAACATATTCTTCTTATAGGCCTCAACGCCGGGCTGATCGAAGGGATTGACGCCGAGAATATAGCCGGAAACCGCGCAAGCAAGCTCGAAGAAATAAACGAGATAGCCGAAGGAAGCGGCCGTTCTGTCCTCAAGCTCGATCACGATATTGGGAACGCCGCCGTCCTTATGCGCAAGAAGCGTTGCAAGCATAGCCGTCTTATTCACGTAATCCAGCGTTTTGCCTGCGATAAAATTAAGTCCGTCCACATTGGCCTCATCCTCGGGAATCACGAAATCCTCGCCGCTGTTCTTCACGGTCAGCACGGTTTCGAAAAGATTTCTCTGTCCCTCCTGGATATATTGGCCGAGAGAATGCAGATCCGTGGAGAAGATCACTGAATCGGGCAAAATGCCCTTATTATCCTTGCCTTCGCTTTCGCCGTAAAGCTGCTTCCACCATTCATTAATCATAAGAAGGAAGGGATCGTAGCCAACGAGGATCTCAACGCATTTACCCTTTCTCGCCAGAGCGTTGCGCAAAACGGCATACATAAGTGCGGGGTTTTCGCGCACATTCTCACAGGAAAGCTCGGCAAGCGCCTTGGCGGCACCGCCCATCATTGCATCAATATCAATGCCTGCAACGGCAATGGGAAGAAGACCAACCGCAGTGAGCACCGAATAGCGGCCGCCGACATCATCCGGAACAACGAAGGTTTCGTATCCTGCTTCATCTGCAAAATGCTTGAGCGTTCCGCGCGCCTTATCGGTGGTAACGAAAATTCTCTCTCTTGCGCCGGTGGCGCCATACTTCTCGGTAAGAAGCTTTTTAAATACGCGGAAGGCGATCGCGGGCTCCGTCGTCGTTCCCGACTTGGAAATAACGTTGATACAAAGATCCTTCCCCTCGCAAATAGCAAGAAGATCGTTCGGCGCCGTGGGAGAAATCGTGTTTCCTGCAAAATA
>JAZTWU010000076.1:0-17232 GCA_045636085.1 Eubacteriales bacterium | reverse complement strand
GAATCATAATATTTTTAAACGAATTTTCCTTGCGAGAAAGAACAGATTCTACCTTCACAAAATTTCCATTTTGTATAATTCGCTACACACATAAAAACGAGGCTTTTCCATCGCTCTTCTATTTTATCACGGCGGTGGTATGGTTTTCAAGCCCTGTCCTTGGTTTGCAAAAAAGGCGGCGTGGATGCCGTTGTGCGATCGCTTGGATGAAATTCACCCGAAGTCTTTTTGCGGACAAGGATGCTTCTTTTTGGAACTTCCCTTTTTCGGTTGCATTTTTTGATTTTTATCATATTTTCAAATTGTACTTGCTTTTTCTTCTCTCTTATGGTACAATATTGGATAGAAAAAATATTTTGGAGGAATCTCAAAATGAGAATGCGTGTTTTGACCCAGACAAACAAAGGAAAGCTGATTGCTATCGCCGATGAGGTTACGAAGCTGATTCAGGCAGATAAGGCAACGGACGTTATTATGCCCGCCTACCCCTGCGATGGCGAAAGACTGATCGTTATCGTTGCTTCCGCAAAGGCTTCTATGCCCGATAGCTTCTGCCGCTTTATGCGTTCTCTTAAGAAGAGCGTGACGGCGAATATCGCTTTCATTATCGACGGAACGCCCGAAAATGCGGCTAAGATCGTTGAAATGGCAAAGACCAACAATTCGAATATCATCGAGGATATTCTTTACATCAACGGCGGTATTCCTCTCAAGTTTATCAAGAAGGTTTCTGACGAGGAAATGAATACCGTTAAGGCTTGGGTTGAAAAGACCCTCTCTTCCCTTGCATAAGCTGTGCTCTGCACTTCCCTGCGCATTTTTTCTTGCGCAGGGATTTTTCTTGAAAAGAATTCTGATTTTCCCAAAAATTCTTTTTTTGCTGTTTTTGCTTGCAATGGAAAAATCTGTGTGTTAAAATAAAGAAAATACAACTGCACAGGAGTTTTTCTTATGGACAACAAATTGAAATTTATGCATCTTTTGCACCTCGGCTCCAATCTTTGGCGCGAGGAAGGAAATTCCAAGGGACGCGAGCACCGCTCCACGCCCGAGGCATCTCCCGTGTTGCTTTTCAACCGAGAGTGCTGGAATAAGCATACCGAGGATCTCAGAAAGGCCGGCGTGGATACTCTTATCATCGATATTGCAGAGGCGCTGAAATATGAATCCCATCCGAAATCAACGTGCGGGATTCCTGGGATCACGCCACGATGAAAAAGGAGATCGAAAGACTGGAGGGTATGGGCTTTGAGCTTATCCCGAAGCTGAACTTCTCTGCTTGCCACGATATCTGGCTCAAGGATTATTCCCGCATGCTATCCACGCCGATCTATTACCAGGTGTGCAAGGATCTGATCGACGAGGTTTGTTCCCTCTTCAAGCCAAAGCATTTCCATCTCGGAATGGACGAGGAAACCGCGCAAAACCAGAAGGCGCTGTATTTTGCGGCAATTCGCCAAGGCGATCTTTGGTGGCACGATTTGTATTACCTCGTGGATTGCGTTGAGAAAAACAATGCGCGCGCTTGGGTTTGGGGAGATATGGCTTGGTCGAATCCCGATGCCTTCTTCTCCAAGATGCCGAAGTCCGTTGTGCAATGCAACTGGTATTATTCCAACATTTTTGATCCTGCGCAGGCCGGTGACTACTGGCGCGGAAGCCTTGAGGCCTTCAAGAAAATGGATGCACTCGGATTTGATCAGGTTCCCACGGGAAGCGTTTGGTCCAAGCTCGATAACTTTGAGGGGCTCACGAAATATTGCGTTGAGAATCTGAAGAGCGAAAACCTTCTCGGAATGATGCAAACCTCCTGGGAGCGCATCGATCCCGATTGGATGCACGTGCACGACAATTGCGTTCGGACGCTGGCTGCCGCGAAAAAGTGGTACAATGAGCGATAATTCCCTTTTAAATTAAAAAATTAAATTAAAAAAAGAATAGTGTGAGGAATGATACAATGAAATGGATGCAGCTTGTTCATCTCGGCTCCAATCTTTGGAACGAGGAAGGAAATCGCACGGGGCGCGAGCGCAGATCTACACCCGAGGCCTCTCCCTTTTTCCTTTTTAACCGCGAGTGCTGGAATAAGCACACCGAGGATCTCAGAAAGGCCGGCGTGGATACTCTTATCATCGATATTGCAGAGGCACTGAAATATGAATCCCATCCCGAGATCAATGTTGAGGGATCTTGGGATCACGATACGATGAAAAAGGAGATCGAAAGACTGGAGGGAATGGGCTTTGAGCTGATCCCGAAGCTGAACTTCTCCGCTTGTCACGATATCTGGCTCAAGGATTATTCCCGTATGCTATCCACGCCGATTTACTATCAGGTCTGCAAGGATCTGATCGACGAGGTCTGTTCCCTCTTCAAGCCTAAGCATTTCCATCTCGGAATGGACGAGGAAACCGCGCAGAATCAGAGAAATCTCCGCTTTGCGGCCATTCGCCAAGGCGAGCTTTGGTGGAACGATCTTCAGTATCTTGTGGATTGCGTGGAAAGGCATAACGCGCGCGCTTGGGTATGGTCGGATATGGCTTGGTCGGATACCGAGACCTTCTATGCGAAGATGCCGAAGTCCGTGGTTCAATGCAATTGGTATTACAGAAACGTATTCAGCGGTGAGGGGCTGACCGATCCTCTTCGCGCAAGACTTGAAATGTTTGCCCGCATGGCTGATCTCGGTTACGATCAGGTGCCCACGGGTAGCGTTTGCTTCGATATCAATAACTTTGAAGGACTCACGAAGTACTGCTTGCAACATATCCCCGAGGATAGAATAATGGGTATGATGCAGACCTCTTGGGAGCGCATTGATCCCAATTGGATGCACGTGCACGATAAGTGTATTCAGACCTTGACGAGCACGAAAAAATGGTTTAACGAGCGATAAATCGTCTCGTTTCCTTATAAAAAATCCGCCTCTGCCGAGCAGAAGCGGATTTTTTATGCATTTTATTTCATAAATTCATCGTAAATTGCGTTCAGCGCAACCACATAATCGTTTGCATCCACGCCGATGATGATATTCATTTCGCAGGAGCCTTGATCGATCATACGAATGTTGACGCCTGCATTTGCGAGTGCGGTGAAGATTCTTGCAGAGGTTCCCTTCGCCTTGATCATACCGCGACCAACGACGGCGATCAGCGCAAGGTTCTCTTCCACATAGATATTATCGGGATTTACAGCTTTGCAGATGCCCGCCATAATATCGGCGCGCTTCCCTGCAAGCTCTTTAGAGGAAAGAACGACGGAAAGCGTATCAATGCCGGAGGGCAGATGCTCGAAGGAGATCCCTGCCTCCTCGATAACCTGAAGAACGCGACGGCCGAAGCCAAGCTCGCTATTCATCATATCCTTTTCGACGGAAATCGTGGAGAATCCGGTCTTGCCAGCAATACCGGTCACGATCGTGCCAACGGCCGCATCGTCCTGCGGGACGATCATCGTGCCTTTATCCTCGGGACGATTGGTGTTTTTAACATTGATCGGAATCTTGGAATAACGCACGGGGAAAATTGCATCCTCGTGCAAAACCGTGGCACCCATATAGGAAAGCTCACGCAGCTCCTTATAGGTGATCACATCGATGGGCTTGGGATTGGGAACGACGCGCGGATCTGCCATCAGGAAGCCGGAAACATCCGTCCAGTTTTCGTAAAGCGAAGCGCTTGCCGCTCTTGCAACGATCGATCCCGTGATGTCCGATCCGCCGCGAGAGAAGGTTTTGATCGTTCCGTTTGGCATTGAGCCATAGAAGCCGGGAATAACCGCGCGGCTATGGCGGCTCAGGGTGTCCTTCATAACCGTATTCGTCTTCTCTGCATCAAAGCTACCGTCATCCTTGAAGAAGATCACCTTTTTTGCATCGATGAAATCGTAATTCAAATATTTTGCAAGGATCATTGCGCTGAGATATTCACCGCGGGAGGCGATATAATCGCGACCGGAGTTGTGCGCAAGCGAAAGGCGGATCTTTGCATACGCTTCCGTCAGATCAAGATCGATGCCGAGATCCTTGATAATGGAATCGTATCTTTCGCAGATCTGTCCGAAAATCTCGTCCACGCTCTCCTCGTTGATGGAAAGCTCGTAGCAGTTATATAACATATCAGTGACTTTAATGTCGCCGCTGAATCTCTTTCCGGGTGCGGAAGCAACCACGTATCTTCTCTCGGGCTCGCTCTTTACGATGCTTGCCACGCGGCGGAATTGCTCTGCATCTGCGAGGGAAGTTCCACCGAATTTCAGTACCTTCAAACTCATTGCTATACCTCTTACCTTTTATTCATCCTTTGTAGGTTTACATCAATTCATTATATGCGAAACTTCTCGTTTTGTCAAGATATAAAGCGCTTTTTCCTTAATTTTGCCGTATTTTTTTTGCGCCTTTAGAGATTAAAAGCTTCATAGAAGAATTTTTTGCGCTTTTTCTTTGTTTCGCCCTTGTATTTTCTTATCAGTTATGCTAAAATATTGTATTATAAATCTTTTGAGGTGAAGTAATGGATCAGGAAAAATACCTCCCTCCGATTCCGGAGGAGGAAATAGAAGCCTCGGAAAACCAATCGGATATACAAGCTCTCGTGCCGGACGATGCCTTGGCACCGGATAAGGCAGACGATCTTTCCGTAAAGGAAGAGGAAATGCTTCCGCAATCCCTGTCCGATGAGGATGATTTTCCGCTTGATGAGGATGACGGGCTTTTTACGGATGAGGAAATTGCATCCTTGGTTTCCCCTGCCGAGCAGACGGCAAGCGAGGCGTCCTTGAGCGCGCCCTCGGAGGATGAGACGGACGAGGCCGAGAATGCAGATGCGCTCCCCTCCTCTGCCCCGAAAATTGCGGCTTGCGAAAGCGCCGCAGGGCGCACGAAGGCGGTGGATGGATTTTTTGATGTTGCGGAAATGTTTATTTTCGCGCTTGCCTTCGTTCTTATTGCGATGTCCTTTTTCTTCCGCCATTCGGTGGTGGACGGCGGTTCTATGGAGGATACGCTCTTCGAGGGCGAGCATTTGATTATTTCCGACTTTCTTTACGATCCCAAGCCCGGAGATATCGTCGTCGTTCAGGATGCTTCGAAGGCGGAAACCTATGCGACGCTTGCGCACCCCATTGTCAAGCGCGTGATTGCAATTGAGGGGCAAACGGTCTCCATCCGTTATAACGGCGAGGTTTATGTGGACGGCGTTTTGCTGGATGAGACTTATGTGAAAAACGATTTTCCCGATACCGTTTGTAATGAGGTCTCCGTCACCGTTCCGCAAGGATGCCTGTTTTTGATGGGAGATCACAGAAACGTTTCTCTGGATTCCCGTGAGGCGGGATGCTTCCGCGAGGAGGCGGTGCTCGGCAAGGTGATTCTTCGCTTTCTTCCCTTCTCGCGCTTTGGCACAGTGAACTGAGATTTTCAGAAAGGAACGGATATGCAAAAAAATCCTATACAGTGGTTTCCCGGCCATATGGCGAAAACGCGCCGTTTGATGGCGGAATCGCTATCGGGCGTGGATCTCGCTTTTGAGCTTCTGGATGCGCGCATTCCGAAAAGCTCTAAAAACCCCGAGATTGAGTCACTTCTCAAGGATAAACCCACGATCACGGTTTTGACCAAATCCACGCTTGCCGATCCCTCTGCCAGCCGCCGTTGGCTGGAGTATTACAGAGACAAAGGGCGCACCGCGGTTCTTCTTGATTCGCAAAGCGGTGCGGGAATTTCGGATCTTTCGCAGGCGATTCAATCCGTTATGGCTGAAAAGATAGAGCGATATAAAAGCAAGGGTATGGAGGGGCGACAGCTGAAGGCAATGATCGTCGGAATTCCGAACGTCGGAAAATCCTCGCTGATCAACCGTCTCGCAGGCGCCAAAAAAGCGAAGGTTGAGGATCGCCCCGGCGTTACCCTAAACAAGCAATGGATTCCCACCGCCATCGGTCTTGATCTTTTGGATATGCCGGGCGTTCTCTGGCCGAAATTTGAGGATGCCACCGTTGGCGAAAACCTTGCCTTGACGGGGGCAATCCGCGATCAGATTCTCGATATCGAGGAGCTGGCAATGATTCTTTGCGCGCGCCTGAAGAAATGCGCACCGGATGCCTTTTGCCAAAGATACAAGCTTTCCTACGATACGATCGCAGAGCTTGACGGATACGATATCTTCGAGCTCGTTGGCAGAAAGCGCGGGTATCTTGTTTCGGGCGGCGAGGTGAATGCACAAAGAACGGCGACGATGCTTTTGGATGAATTTCGCGGCGGATTGATTGGCCGCATCACGCTTGAGCTTGCAGAGGGAGATGAAATAGATGCCAAATTATGATATTGAAAAGCAAAAGACCTCCGAGGGCTTCTCTGTTGTTTGCGGCTGTGATGAGGCGGGGCGAGGCCCGCTCTGTGGTCCTGTGGTTGCGGCGGCGGTCATTCTTCCCTCGGATCTCGTAATTGAAGGGCTGGATGATTCCAAAAAGCTCACGGAGAAAAAGCGCGATGCCTTATTTGATATCATTAAGGAAAAGGCGATTGCATACGGAATTGCGCAGGCTTCTGCGGAGGAGATCGATACGATCAATATTTTGAATGCCTCGATGCTGGCGATGCAACGCGCGATCGATCAGCTTTCCGTTCGTCCCGATTGCGCTTTGATTGACGGAAATTGCAATCGCGGATTTTCTCTTCCCGCTTTCCCGATCGTCAAGGGAGACAGCAAGAGTATGTCTATTGCCGCGGCCTCCATTCTCGCTAAGGTGACCAGAGATCGCATTTGCCTTGCGCAGGATGCGGAATATCCGCAGTACGGCATAGCAAAGCACAAGGGGTATCCGACGAAGGATCATATGGATGCCGTGCGCCTGCACGGTCCTTCCCCGATTCATCGCAGAAGCTTTTTAAAGTTTTTGGATAAATGAACATACTCAAAATTTTAACTCCGCGCCGAAGGCTCGGAAATTTTGGCGAGGACTGTGCCGCGAGATATTTAAGGCGCAACGGATATAAAATACTCGAGCGGAATTTCGTGGGCAATCACGGAGAAATTGATATAATAGCAAGGAAAAAATGCGTTTGGGCCTTTATTGAGGTGAAAACGAGAAGTGGCGAAAATCCGAGCGCCTATGAGGTTCGCCCCTCCGCCTCCGTAACACCGGACAAGCAACGCAGACTGATTCGGGTGGCAAACGAGTATGCAAGAAAAAAGCATAAGCCCGAAAAATTCTGTATGCGAATGGATATTGTTGAGGTTCATACGAAAAAAGACGAAAAAAGCAAGCCGCATCTTCTGAGCATCTTCCATATGGAAAATGCATTCGATATGAATACGGCTTACCGCGTTTATAAGTAAGGAAAGGATATTTTATGAACTACTTAAGCACGAGAGGATTTAAAGAAAACAATGTGAGCGCTGCTGAGGCGATTAAAAGAGGCCTTGCACCCGATGGAGGCCTTTATATGCCGGAAAGCATGCCTAAATTCACGGCAGAATTTATAAAATCCCTCGTTTCGCTCTCCTATGCCGAGCGTGCCGCGGCCGTTCTCGGCACGTTTTTGACCGATTACACGAAGCAGGAGCTTTTGGAGGTTTCGGCTCTGGCTTATGCCGAAAAGAAATTCGGCGCCGAAGCCGCGCCCGTTGCAAAACTCGAGGATATGCATATTCTTGAGCTTTGGCACGGCCCCACCTGCGCTTTTAAAGATATGGCCCTGCAGATTATGCCGCGCCTTTTTTCGCTTGCACTCAAGAAGTGCGGCGAGGATAAAACCGCGCTGATTCTCGTGGCCACCTCGGGTGATACGGGAAAAGCGGCAATGGAGGGCTATCGTGATGTGCCGGGTACGAAGATTCAGGTATTCTTCCCCACGGATGGCGTGAGCCGCGTGCAGAAGCTTCAGATGCAGACGGGCGAGGGCGAAAACGTTTCCGTTATGGCCATTCGCGGAAACTTCGACGATGCACAAACGGGCGTGAAAAAGATATTCTCCGATGCGGCGATGAAGGATGCGCTTGCACAGAAGAGCATCTTCCTTTCCAGTGCGAATTCCATCAACTGGGGACGACTTGTTCCCCAGGTGGCCTATTATGTATCCGCATATTGCGATATGGTGAAAAGTGGAGCGATCGCTTTCGGCGATGAGATCGATATCACCGTTCCGACGGGTAATTTCGGCAATATTTTTGCCGCCTATATCGCGAAGCTTTGCGGTCTTCCCTTCCGCCGATTGATCTGCGCTTCCAATCAGAATAACGTGCTGACGGATTTTCTTGCAAACGGCGTTTACGATCGCAATCGCGAATTTATGCCTTCCATTTCGCCCTCGATGGATATCCTCATTTCCTCCAATCTTGAGAGACTTCTGTATCTCATTTGCGGCGCAGAAAAGACGGGTGCTTATATGAAGGCGCTTTCCGAGGACGGAAAATACACCTTGGATAAAGAGGATTTTGAAAAGATCCGCGAAACCTTCGTTGGATATTTCACCACGGAGGAGCAGACCAAGGCAACCATCCGCGAGGTCTTTGAAAAGGAAAACTACCTTATAGATACCCATACGGCCGTTGCCGCATATGCGGCAAGATGCTATATGAGCACCTATAAGGCAGAGAGAAAAATGCTGACGGTTTCGACCGCATCCCCCTATAAATTTGCCAAAGACGTTCTGAACGCACTCGACGCATCGAAGAATATCGACGGCGTTCGGGCGCTCGAGGAGCTGAAATCCGTTTCCAAAACGCAAATTCCCGCTCCCCTTTCCGATCTTGATAAGAAAACGGTTCGTTTCAATGCTGTGATCGAAAAGGACGAGATGGTGCGCTCGGTTCTTGAATTCGCGGCAAATTAATAGGTTTTGGGCTTAAAGGTGGCGCAAACCGTGTCAGACGAGCAATCTGCATCGGCGGGGCCGACCGTGATCTGCTTTGCACAGCAGGCGCTATGGCCATTGTTGTATGCGCAATGCGCGGCATCACAGACGATTCCCTTGATGCACTTTCCGGATTCACATTCGGTAGAATACTTTTTGTCTTCCATCTTTAATCTCTTTTCTGCAAACTCTCGGTTTGCGAATTTATCTTTCCTCACTTTGCGGCAAATATACGAAAAAAGCGAGAAAAACCTATGTCACTTTTTACCATCTCCGATCTTCATCTCTCTACGCACGAAGCCACCAATAAATCAATGGAGATCTTCGGCAAGCGCTGGGAGGGCTATATGCAACGCCTGGAAAAAAACTGGCGCGCACTCGTTGGCGATTCGGATACCGTTGTGATCCCCGGAGATATTTCCTGGGCCACCGATCTTGAGGAGGCCCTTTCGGATCTGAAGCTTTTGGATTCTCTTCCCGGAAAAAAGATTCTCGGAAAGGGCAATCACGATTTCTGGTGGTCCACGATGGCAAAGCACACTGCCTTTTTTGAGAAAAATGAAATCACCACGATTTCCTTTCTTTTTAATAACATTTGCGAAACGGAGGACTATATCATCGCGGGCACGAGGGGCTGGTATCTTGAGGCCGATGCGATGAAAACCGTTTCGGATACGGATTTTGATAAAATTATTGCAAGAGAAACCGGACGGCTGCGCACCAGCTTATCTTTGGCTAAGCAAAGACAAAACGAGGCTCCTGAAAAGGAAATCCTCGTATTCCTGCACTTTCCTCCCTATTGGAACGGAAAGCAAACGCCGGGAATCTATGATCTTCTGAAGGAATATGAAATCCGAGAGGTCTTTTTTGGGCACATTCACGGCGGATATACCTTGCCCACAGATTTTTCCTATGATGGGATGAACCTTCATCTTGTTTCGGCGGATTATTTGGATTTTCTTCCAAAAATCATAAAAAAACAATAAAAACGCTCTTTTATATGCGCCATAGGGCTTGACAAACCATTTCTTTTATTGTATAATTAAATGGTTTTATTGATAATTAAAATAATTATAATAAATTACTATATGTTTCGGAGGAAAAACAATGAGCCTTTTGAAAAAGGAATTAACCGAAAAGTCCGGCTTTGTTATGGAATTTTCCGTAAGCAAGGCGGATTACGACAAGGCGGAGATGGAGGCTTATAAGAAAGCCGTTAAGAATATGAACATCCCCGGCTTCAGAAAGGGCAAGGCGCCCAAATATATCGTTGAGAAGCTTTATGGCAAGGGCGTATTCTTCGAGGATGCGATCAATGCCTGCCTTCCCGATGCATTTGATGCAGCTGTGAAGGAAAGCGGCCTCACCATCGTTGGTAGCCCCAAGTTTGATATCGTTTCCACCGAGGGTGATATCGTGCTGAAGGCAGAGGGCTTTGTTAAGCCCGAGATGGAGCTGAAGGCATATAAGGGACTCAAGGCTAAGAAGAAGGCCGTTCGCGTTACCAAGAAGGAAATCGACGAGGAGATCGAGCGCGCTCGCAAGAGAAACGCAAGAACCATCGAGGTTACCGATCGCGCGGCAAAGAAGAACGATATTGCCAACATCAACTACGAGGGCTTTGTTGACGGTGTTGCTTTCGAGGGCGGCAAGGGTGAGAATCACGACCTGACGCTTGGCTCCGGCTCCTTCATCCCCGGCTTTGAGGATCAGATCGTCGGAAAGAAGATCGGCGATGCATTCGACGTTGTCGTTACCTTCCCCGAGGATTATCACGCAAAGGAGCTTGCCGGCAAGGAGGCTACCTTCAAGACCGTTCTGAACAGCCTGAAGTTTGAGGAGCTTCCTGCGCTTGACGATGAGTTTGCAAAGGATGTTTCCGAATTTGACACGCTGGATGAATATAAGGCCGACATTAAGGATAAAATTAGTAAGAGAAATGAAAAGAAGGCTGAGAGCGAATTCGAAAATACGCTCGCTGAGGCTCTTATGAAGAATCTTGTTGGCGAAATTCCCGAGCCTATGTTCGAGGCTGAAACTGAGAACTATGTTCGCGATTATGACAACAGACTTAAGATGCAGGGGCTGGATCTTTCCACCTATCTTAAGTACACCGGTATGACGCTGGATTCCCTTCGCGCAGAAATGCGTCCTCAGGCAGAAAAGCAGGTGAAGGTTCGCCTTGCTCTTGAAACCATCGTTCGCAAAGAAAATATCACCGTTGCAGACGAAGAGGTTGATGCTGAGTACAAGAGAATTGCAGAGGCATACAACGTTCCCGAGGAAAACGTCAGATCGATGGTTGCCGTCGAGGATATCAAGGCAGATCTTTGCGTTGCCGCTGCAATGAAGTTTGTGAAGGAAAACGCAGTTGACGGTTCTGCTGCGAAGGAAGAAGCCGATTCTAAGTAATCTTAAGCAGCCGAAGGTCACTTTCCGGACTTTCGGCTGCTTTTAATTTCATAAAGTATAAAGGAGAAAACTTATGGCACTTGTACCGGTTGTCGTTGAGCAGACCTCTCGCGGAGAGCGCTCCTACGATATTTATTCCCGACTTTTAAATGACCGTATTATTTTTCTTGCCGATGAGGTGAATGACACCACGGCATCCCTCGTTGTTGCGCAGATGCTTTATCTTGAGGCGCAGGATCCCGATAAGGACGTTTATTTCTATATCAATAGCCCCGGTGGATCGATTTCGGCAGGTATGGCGATCTACGATACGATGAATTACATCAAGTGCGATGTTTCCACGATCTGCATCGGTATGGCGGCATCTATGGGCGCATTTCTGCTTTCCAGCGGTGCAAAGGGAAAGAGATTTGCTCTTCCCAACGCCGAGGTGATGATTCATCAGCCTCTCGGCGGAATGCAGGGCCAGGCATCCGATATCAAGATTCACGCTGATCATATCCTTCGCATCCGCGAAAAGCTCAACAAGATCCTTTCCGAGCAGACCGGAAAGCCGCTTGAAACGATTCAGAAGGATACCGAGCGCGATAACTTTATGACTGCCGCAGAGGCGCAGGAATACGGACTCATTGACAAAGTGATTACGAAGAAGGATTTGAAATAAGATATGGCGGATAAAAAAGGACTTCTGCGCAGCTGCTCCTTCTGCGGAAGAACCGAGGACGAGGTTCGCGCGCTGATTCCCGATAAGGATGGGATTTCACATATTTGTGACAGCTGCATCGGCGTTTGCGCAGAGTTTATAGACGAGCATCTGAATTCGCTTTCTTCCGAAGAAAACGAAGGTGCTATGAGCTTCGATTCCCTTCCCAAGCCCAAGGAAATCAAGGCAATGCTGGATGAATACGTAATCGGTCAGGAGGCGGCAAAGCTGGCGCTTTCCGTTGCCGTATACAATCATTATAAGCGCATTCTGCTTTTGCCCGATGGAGAAAAAAGGAAAAACGGCAAAGACGAAGAGGAGGCGGTGGAGATTCAGAAATCCAACGTGCTTCTTCTTGGCCCCACGGGCGTTGGTAAAACCTATATAGCGCAGACGCTTGCGAAGAGCTTTAAGGTTCCCTTTGCGATCGCAGATGCCACGACGCTCACGGAGGCGGGATATGTTGGCGAGGATGTGGAAAATATCCTTTTGCGCCTGATTCAGGCGGCTGACTACGATATTGAGCTTGCCGAGCGCGGCATTATTTATATCGACGAGATTGATAAGATCTCCAGAAAGGGCGAGAATCGCTCTATCACGCGCGATGTTTCGGGCGAGGGTGTTCAGCAGGCGCTTTTGAAGATTCTTGAGGGCACGGTTGCCAATGTGCCTCCGCAGGGTGGAAGAAAGCATCCGAATCAGGAATTCATTCAGATAAATACGAAAAACATTCTCTTTATTTGCGGCGGTGCCTTCGATGGAATCGAGGAGATCATCGAGCAAAGAAAGGGCAATCAGATCATCGGATTTTCGACCGAGAAAAAGAACTCCCGCGAGCGAGTGGAAAAGGGCGTTTACAAGGATGTTACGGCGCACGATGTCGTTAAATACGGCATTATTCCCGAGCTTGTCGGCCGTCTTCCCGTGATTGTTGCGCTGGAGAATCTTGACGAGGATTCCCTCGTTCGAATTCTGAAGGAGCCCAAGAACGCAATATATAAGCAGTATCAGAAGCTTCTTGAAATGGATGGAATCGAGCTTTCCTTCGAGGATGATGCCTTGAAGGCCATTGCCCACGAGGCAATTGAAAGAAAGATCGGCGCGCGCGGACTTCGCTCCATTATGGAGGAGGTTATGATGCAACCGATGTATACGCTCCCCTCGCGCACGGATGTTAAGGCGGCCATCGTCACCGAAGGCTTCGTGAAGAAAAACGAGGAATTGAAGTTGGTTTTGAAGGCTGACTGATATTTCTGCCTTGTATTATCGCTTTGAAAACAAAAATCAGTACGCAGAAGTGATTCTGCGTACTGATTTTTTATTGCTTCTTCATTTGTCTTAAAAAGAGCAGCACTGCGAGTGCAAGCGAAGCGAATGCATATCCGAGCACCCAAAGAAGGTGCGGTAGAATATTCTCGAAAGAGCCGATGAGGATCGCGCGCTCAAGCTCCACTGCGTGCACGAACGGGAGCGCGTATGCAATACTCTTGAATGCGCCGCCCACGAGATCCAAGTCAAACCAAGTGCCCGAAAGCCAAGCGGAAAGGTTTGTCAGAAGTGCTCCGCAAATGCCCCCCACCTGCTTATTGTTCAATATACTTCCGAAAAGCAGACCGAGTGCGATAAAAAGAAGCGAAACGGGGATGATGAAAAGAATCGAGAGAAGCATATTCACCGTGATCTCAAGTCCGAGAAGCACGGCAACGGCATAGCAAACGATGCTTTGCGCCACGGCAAACGGAACGATCGGCAGGGTATATCCGAGAATGAAATCCAGGGGTGTCAGCGGCGTTGTATAAAGCCTTTGCAGAAGCGAGCTTTCTCTGTCTCTTGAAATCAGCGTTGCAGAAAAGAGCGTCATAAACGAAAGGCCGAAAACGGCGATTCCGGGAGAAAGATGCTGGATTTCAAAAAGAGGAACGGGGATATTGGCCTGAATTGCGCTTAAAAGCAGAATCAGGACGATCGGAAAACCAAGTCCGAAGATTAAGGTTAAGGGATCACGAAGGATTTCCTTGGCGTTTCTTTTTGCAAAGGTTAAGCATCTCATTGCTTGCCACCTCCCTTTACGATGCGAATGAAGGCTTGCTCAAAGCTCTCTGCCTCTGCCGTTTTCTTGATGCTTTCGGCGGTATCGCAAATCAGAAGCCTTCCGCCTTTCATAATCGCGATGCGATCGGAAAGAGCCTCTGCCTCTTCCATATAATGTGTTGTCAGAATGATGGTCACTCTTCCCTTGAGAGCGCGGATTAGATCCCAAAGCTCACTTCTTGCAATAACGTCGAGTCCGAGCGTTGGCTCATCGAGAAAAAGGATTTTCGGATCGCTGATCAGTGCCATTGCGATGCTGAGCCTGCGTTGCCAGCCTCCGGAAAGCTTTCCCGCTTTTTTATCAATGATTGCGTCGAGTCCGAGAAGCTCGGAAAGCTCCTTGATTTTTTCATCCCTTTTTTCCTTGGAAAAGCCGTGAATGCCGCAGATGAGAGCGAGATTTTCGAACACGCTGAGCCACTTGGCGACGGCGGTTTCCTGCGGTGAAACCGCGATGAGGGATTTAACTGCCTTTGCATCGGTGAGAATGCTTTTTCCGTGCAAATAGGCATTGCCTGCGGTTGGAGCCGTGAGGCAGGAGAGCATTTTGATAGTGGTCGTCTTCCCTGCACCGTTTACACCAAGCAGAGAAAAAAGCTCTCCGTCCTCAATATTAAGAGAAAGATTGTCCACGGCAACCGTATCGCGATAATGCTTTGAGAGTCCTTCTATTCTTATAGCTTCCATTATTTTTCCTCCTATACGTGTCTTTGCCGAATACCGTGATAAATATCCGAAAGCATATTGCTCACCAGATCCCATTCAAGCGAAAGAAACGAGGTTGCGAGCATCGTGGCAACGCCGTGAACAAATGCCCACATTTCGAGATGCATAAGCATTGCCTTCTCTTCAGAAATTTTATTTGCTTCCATAAGCATCTGCACCGAAACGGTGAAATCCTCGGTGGGCGATTTATCTTCATTGCTTCGGTCACGCATAAAAAGGAATTTAAAAAGCTTCTTTTCCTGATCTGCAAAACGGATATAGGACATACCGAAGGCCTTATAGGGCGGATATTTTCCGCTTTCTACCTCGTTTTTCTGAAAGTTGAGATATTCTTCGTACGCGGCGTGGAGCACAGAGATTTCCAGCTCCTCCATAGAGGTGAAGTTTGAAAATATCGGTTGCGTGGAGCAATTTAGTGCGGCGGCCAGGGCGCGCGCATTGATCGCCTCTTCCCCGCCTTCCCGCACCAAAGAAATTGCGGTTTTGATTATATCTTCCTTTGTTATTTTTGTTTTCGGTGCCATAGATTTCTCCAATATATCAAGTGTTATATATCAATCGTTATTATATCATTATTTTTCAGAAAAGTCAAGTGAAAATATAAAAAAACGCCGCAAATTTTGCGGCGTTATCTTTTTATTGGAATTATTTAACGAGATGGCGCTTGATCTTTCTCGTCGTTGTTTTTTCAAAGGGTGCATCCACGATTTCGAGGATCTTGATCTTCTTGAAGGTGGGAAGCTGGCGATTCAGCTCGGTGATCTTTGCAAAAATATCGGCATACGCCTTTTCCTTATCGGGATTTTCGCCGTAGATCTCCGTATTGGGATAAACGAGAGCGCAGAGATTGATGGTTTCGCCGTCGTCTGCCTTGCGGCCAACGGCAACGCACTCGCCGATTTCTGGGATATTGGCAAGATATTCCTCGATCTCCTCCGGGAAAACGTTCTTTCCGTTTTCGAGAACGATAACGGACTTTAAGCGGCCCGTGATATAGATATAGCCATCCTCGTCCATATAGCCGACGTCACCCGTGCGATACCAGCCATCCTCGGTAAAGGCGCGCTTATTCTCTTCCTCATTCTTATAATAGCCGAGCATTACATTATCGCCCTTAACCTGAATTTCGCCCTCGGCATAGCCCTTATCGTTCGTCTCACGGACATCGATGCGAACCTGACAGCAAGGAACGGCAGGGCCGACAGAGCCCTTTTTCAGCGCATAATAGGGGTTAACGGAGATAAGCGGCGAGCACTCCGTGATGCCGTATCCCTCGGAAATCGTGATTCCGAATCCATCGAAGGTTTTCACCATCTCGGGATTCAGGGGCGCGGCGCCGCTGACAATCTTGCAAAGTCTGCCGCCGAAGGCCTCAAGAACCGACTTGAAGAATACGCGGCGAAGGTCGATGCCAACCTTGCGCAATACATTGGAAACGGCAAGCATACGGCGAAGAAGCTTATCCTTGCCCGACGATTTTGCCTTTGCCATAATGCGGTTATACATCGTTGTGATGAAGAGCGGAACGAGCACAAGTCCCGTGGGCTTATACTCGGCAAAGTTTTTCATAATATGAGAGAGCGTATCGTTGATGCCGATGGTCATACCGTAATCCATACCCGAGAGCATACAGATCAGCTCGTAGGTGTGATGGAGAGGCAGTACGGAAACAATCGTATCCTCATAGAAAAATTCAACTGTGGAGCACGCGGAAACGAGCGTGGACCAGATGTTTCTCTGGCAAAGCATAACGCACTTGGAGGTGCCCGTGGTTCCCGAAGTGAAGAGCATCACGGCGAGATCCTCAACGGAGCCGTCGTGCACGGCAAAGGGCTCCTCCTTCTGCGCTTCAATTCCCTTCTCAATCACGGCGGAAAGATTCAGAATGCGATCGGTGCTCTCCTCATCCTCCATCGGAATAAAGAGCTTCATCGTTGGATGGCTTTCGATCGCGCCGAGAAGCTTTTGCTTCATTCCCTTGCCGTAAACGATGGCTTCAGCCTCCGCCGTTTCAAGAAAACCGGCGATAGCCGTGGAATCCAGCTCCTTATCCATAGGAATGATCACGCCGCCCGTGGCAAGCACCGCAAGATAGGTGGAAACCCATTCGGGCGCCGTAGGGCCGATCACGGCAATACGCTTGCCCGAAAAGCCGAGCGCCTTGAAGCCTGCGGCAGTATCGATTACCTTTTTATAAAATTCTCCATAGGTCATAGAGGCATACTTGCTGCCCACGGGATATCGATAAAGCTCCTTATCGCCGTGGCCCTTTAAAACCTCGAGATATTCCTTGATATTGGAGACCTTCGTAAAAATTCTTTCGGTTTTTTTATTCATTTATTTTTTTGCTCCTTGCTCTGATTGACTTATTTTGCGCGGTTATCGCTTTCTATATAATAGGTAGCCTCGCTATCCGCAACGGAAAGCGCAAAGGCAAGAGGAAACA
>JAZTWU010000075.1:0-9002 GCA_045636085.1 Eubacteriales bacterium | reverse complement strand
AGCGCGAGCAGTTTATATTATACCCCCCCCCCATAAAAATGTCAATACTTTTTACGAAATGTTATAAATTTGTTAACATTTGTAAAAATGCGCTTTTTTCGTCTTTCTGCAAAGAAAAAAAACGAGATCTCTCCTTCGAAAAATCTCGTTTTGGTTGCGTTTTTTATGGATTTTGCAAACATTCATTTACAAAAGCGGGTGGTTTTGGCGCTTTTCAGAAGATGCCGAGCAAGCGCAGGACATAGGTTGCAAGGAAGATCGATGCTGTGGAAAGGATGGTTGTGAAAACGAGGATCTGCGCGGCAAGGGCGTGATCTCCGTTCATTTCCTGCGTCATCGGCACGGTGGAAACCGCGAGGGGCGTTGTGAAAAGGGCGATAAAAACGGCAAAATGCGCGCTTTCAAAGCAGCCCAAAAGCAGAGCGCCGCCGATGCCGAGGAAGGGCACGATCAGGTTGCGGATCGAAACGCCGAGAATGATCTGCCGCTTCAGGGCGGGGATAGCGGAAAACTCGAAATTCGCGCCGAGGCAAAGGAGCGCAACGGGCGTTGCGATCGTGGAAAGATCCGAAAGCACCTTATAAACGGGGCCGATATCCGTGAGACGGAAATCGATATGCAGAGCGACGAAGAGCGCACGAACGAGCAAAAGCACGCCGCCTGCGGCAACGCCCGCGATCAAGGGATTTTTTGCAATTCCCTTGAGAACGCTTTTATAGTCTGCCTTCGCATCGCTGAAGAGCGTTAAGCAAAAGACGGCCACGATATTGAAGATCGGAATCATCACGGCGCCCATCACGGTTGCCAGAATGGCGCCCTCGTCGCCGCAAAGCGCCGTTGCAAGAGGAATACCGATCAAGGCATAATTGGAGCGGAAGATCGTTTGCAAAAGCACGCCGCGCTGGGATCTCTCGGGCGTCCATCGGCAGATGGGATAAATGAAGAGGGCAAAAAGCCCCAGAAGAAGCAAAACTCCCCAAAGGATATAGGAAAAATCAAATTGCATCCCCAGATCGATCTTATACATATTGAGCATCAGCATCACGGGGAGCAGAACGCGGAAAACAACCTTATTCATCTGCAAGGCGATCGCCTTCGGCAAAAGGCCGATGCGCTTGAGAATATAGCCGAGAAGCACCGTTAAAACGATAGGGGAAACGGCGTTCAGCGCAAAAAGAAAATCATTCATTCGTTTCTTTGGTATCCTTTTTTATTTTTCAATTTGGATGACGGACGCCGTCGGCAAAACCTCGTAGGTCACGAAGTCGCGCTTCGTTTCGTAGGGCGCGAAGGTGGCACCCCGCATTGCCTTGGGCGCGCATCCGTTCTTAAAGGAGAGATATAGGGGCGCATTCTTTTCGGGGATAAGCTTCGCCGCCTCGGAAATATCGATGCGGTATCCCTCCTTCGTGCGCTCGGTCTTGGAGAAATAATGATAGAAGCCCTGCGCCGTGGCAAAGGCGATATCGCGCGACATCATCGTGCCGAATTTCTCGGCCTCGCGATTATAAAACTCGATCCAGAGCGCCACGGATTCGGGGTTTCTCTTCGGATTAAAGCGCAGAATATTCGGCCAATGCATACCGTGGCCGGGCATTCTCGGCTTTCCCTGCTCGTGGAAGGGCGGAAGAAGATCGATCGGATCAAAGTCGTAAACATCCCATTTCGGGCTCTTCGGATACTTATAAGAGGCGTGCAGACAGGGAAGCCCCTCCAAGGAGAACATCGGGGGCTGCAGATCGCAGAAGGAATCAAACCAATATTCGATCCCCGCATCCTTCAGCCATTTTGCCAGCGGGCGAAGATCCTCCGTTTCCGTGCCGCAGGTGCCGCCGGGGGCATCGAAGGTGCGGATCTTTTGGCCAAAGCCCCAAGAATTATAAATCTTAAAGAAAAGCTCCATACGGCGGTCGAAATCCCATTTCTCCAAGGGGAGCGAGCGCTCCAGAGCGTAGATGTCCTTGTTGCGGAAAAATTCGCTCTCGTGAATGCGCTTGCCCTCGTCCGTATAAGCACCGTGCGAAACGCCGTGCACGGCAAGCTCCATATACTTGGAATCGCTGATATAGGCCGCAAAGCGCTCCATCTTCTTTATGTCGATCTCGGAGGCTCTGTCCCATCCGTCCGGGTTATGCGTGATGCCCTTTTGCCCGCGCAGAAGGTTATCCTTATCCCAGTCCATCATACAGGCGAAGCAAAGGATCCTCTGATTGAAGGCGCGGCCAAGCATTTCAACGGCCTCATAGTCCTCCATCGCGTGATGGCGCGGTATACCCGTACGCGACTGCTGACCGATGATGCGAAGATCGTTTCCTTTATCCCAAGCAACGTCGTCAAGACCGATCTGTATTGCCACGGGAATGATCATATTTTCCATAATTTCCTCCGAAAAAGCAAACCATTCTTTGCAAAATTAAATCTTTATTTCAAAATTCTCTGTCTCGTGGCAAATCTTATAAGTGTCGAATTCCCGATGCTCCTCATAAAGAGAAATCTCTGCGCCGAAGCCTGCCTCGGGGCGGATTCCCTTTTTCAGGGAGATAAAGAATTCGTCGGGATGATGGGCGCTCTTTCTCCTTTTCACCTCGGAGAGATCGAAGCGGTAGCCATCGGCGCTCCTCTGTGTTTTTGTATAATGATGATAGAAGAGCTGATTGCCCGCGAAGGCAAGATCCTTTGAGATCATCGTGCCGAAAACCTCGGCCTCGGCCTTGAAATAATCGATCCAGCGACCGATGCTTTCAAGGTTTCTCTTTGGATTATAGCGCAGAATGTTCGGCCAATGCATCGAGAAGGTGGCAACGCCGCCGCGGTTCTTCTCCGAAACGAAGTGCGAAAGCTCAGCGGGGTCGAAATCATAGCTGTTCCAAGGCGGACTTGCAAAGGTATCGGGCATCGCGCCGCCGCTTGTCACGCAGGTGATCCCCGAAACCGAGCGCACGGGATCCTTAAAGGGGTATTTATTCGTCCAGTTTCGAAAGCCCCTCTCATAGAGCCAGCCGGCGAGAGCCTCAACGCCCTCGACCTCTCCGTAAACGCCGCCGGGGGAAACGAAGTTTTTGATCTCCTTTTTGAAGCCCCAGGACTTATAAATTTTGAAGAAAAGATCCATTCGGCGATCAAAGTCCCATTTGGGGATCGGGCCGTTTTTTTCAACCCCGGGAACGTCAC
The DNA here is from genome assembly GCA_045636085.1 of Eubacteriales bacterium. Taxonomy (GTDB): domain Bacteria; phylum Bacillota; class Clostridia; order Oscillospirales; family CAG-272; genus UBA1740. The sequence goes on along the minus strand of JAZTWU010000075.1, from coordinate 5,831 downwards.
CCACCGTATGGAAAAATTCGTGCTCGTGCAGGCACCTTCCGTTTTCGTCATAAACGCCGTGCAAAAGTCCGTGCACGGTGATATCAAAGCTCTCCGAGCTATCCATCAGCGCGGCAAAGCGCTCGAATTTCTTCGTATCGATCTCGGAGGCTCTATCCCATCCGTGGGGGTTATGCGTGATGCCGATCTCGCCGCGCAGAAGGTTATCCTTATCCCAATCCGCAAGGCAAAGCGGCGTGACGATGCGCTGACCGATGCCCCGTCCGAGCGCGTCCACGGCCTCGTAATCCTCGTAGGTATGGTTTCTTGGCATACCCGTGCGGGAAGCCTTTCCGAGAAGGCGAAGATCCCGTCCTTCATCCCATCCGATATCGTCAAAGCAGACCTGCAAAGCAATCGGTATGCAAATTCTTTCCATTTTCTTTTCCTCCGTGGGGGCGCGTGCGCGCATCTTTTTTTACTATTTAAGTATAGCACGCAAAAAAATAAAAGTAAACCCCCTTTTGTCTTGTTTTTTCAACGAAATTTAACAAAACTATTTTCGCCGCGTGTATTTACAATTCCCTTGGCGTATGATAAAATAAAGAAAAGAGGCGGCGCTCGTCCGCCCCTCAAGGAATTGATTTTTTTTCAATAGGAGGACAAAACTATGGCAGGACCCGGTGGCGGCTCTCGCGGCGGCGGTGGAGGCAGAGGCTTCGGCGGTGGCGGAGGCGGTAGCTTCGGCGGCGGTGGCGGACGCGGCTTTGGCGGCGGCGGATTTCACGGCGGTTTTCACGGCGGTCCGCGCCCTCCGTATCATCACCACCATTATTACGGCGGCTGGGGCTTTCGCAGGCGCTACTATGGCGGCTATTACGGCGGCGGGTGCCTTGGTGGCCTGCTCGGCCTGATTTTGGCCCCCGTGATCGTTATCTTTATGGCAGCAACGCTCCTCTTCGTCTCGATCAGCGGCCTCGTTTCGGATATCTCCACGGGCGGCTCCTATCAATGGGATGAATACGCCCTGCAAATCTATGCGGGCGATCAATACGATGCAATCTATACGGACGAGGACACCTATGACGACAACCTGATGATCCTCTTCCTCGCCGATCCCGAAAGCGATTATACCTATGCCTATATCGGCTGGGTGGGCGACAATCTGGACGAGCGTGTTTATAATATGTTCGGCAACGAATACACCGAGCTTGGCCGCGCCTTCGCGGCTAAGATGCCCGAAATGTATCAGAATTCGCTCTCCAAAAACCTTGCCCTCGTGGTTGGTGAGATGGAGGATGCCGTTGGCTCGGGGGATCACTATGATCACTATGTGACGGCGCCCGAGGGAGAGCCTCTCGCTCCGCGCTTTGTGAACCATTCCTCTATTCCCATCACGGAAAAAACCGTGGAAACCTCGCTGAATTCCTTCTATGAGGAAACGGGGCTTTCTATGTCGCTCGTCGTCGCGAATATCGACGAGGTCTTCGAAAAGGGCTACGATAGCAGTACGATCGTCTTCCTGATCATCGGCATTGCGCTTCTCGCCCTTGCAATCTTCCTCATCGTTCGCGCCGTGAAGGCCAAGAAAAACGGCGGTGAGCCGCCCGAGGGCGGCGCGCAGGGCGGGCCGAATGTGAACGGGCAGAATGACCCGAGGTATAATCCCTATTCCAACATCCGCTTTTAAACGCCCCACCGAGGATTTGGCATAATCGCAAATAAAAAATGTTTTCTATAAGTATAAAAAGGGGGAGAGCTTTTTCTCTCCCTTTTTCCTTTAGCCCAAAAATTAAGGTTGAAAAACTGCGTTTTCCTTCCTTTTTTTCTTGGCCTTGCTGTATTACGGTGGAGAACCGGTGGCGTTTTCTTTTAAGAAAGCCGTTTTTCTATTTCGAGCAAAATTGCGCTCATTTTTGTGTCGAGTGCCAAGCTAATTCTGTAAAGCGTTTCCAGCGTTGGTTTGCGCTCGCCGCGCTCGATTGCGCTCAGGTGCGTTCTTCCAATGTCGGCAAGGCCGCTGAGCACCTCTTGGGAAAGATTTTTTTGCTTGCGGAAATGGGCGATCACCTCGCCAACGATTTTGGGGTTTAAATACTCTGTATACATATATATATCACCTCAAAATCATTGTACCCTATTTTTTAAAAAACACCGAACACATATGTTGACAATTGAATACATTTGTGTTATAATGATGGCAAACTACTAAAATTGAGGTGGATTATGTCAAGAGAATCAAAAATTATCAACGCACAGGAATTTGATACGCAGGCAACGATTTCGCATTATGAATCCTTCGGATGGGAGCTTCTTTCCGTGAACGGGAAGCAGATCACAATGTCGCGCGAAACGCAAAACCCCGTTTATGCCGATCTTGTGAAGCACCAGACCGAATACGAAGATCTTTTGGCGAGGATGAGAGCATTGCCTCGTCCCGTAGCACCGGCGGCAATCGTGCCCTTTGATCTTGGCAAGTGCTGCAAGCTGCTTCTGTGCCTGATCATTCCCGGCGCGATATACATCGTTTATAAGAGCGTGCAACACAAAAACTATAAGCAGGCCTATGCCGCATACATGCAGGAGGTTTCCTTTTTTGAAAGCAAGAAGGCAGAGCTGATTTCCAAGATGGAAGCAGTGGCCCTGGAGAGCCGCGGCATTTTCTTCTCGCGTCAGGAAGCATAAAAATTCTCGTATGCAATAAAAAGGAACAAAAAAGAGAACCGATTTGGAAAAATCCAAATCGGTTCTCTCTTTTTTTATGAAATCAGCCGAGGGCAACAACGCCGACCTCATTGAAAATGAGGAGAAGCATATAAACGGCATAGATGCCGAGAAGGGCATAGCCCTGCCATTTCTTGAATTTGCCTGCGATCATCGTGGGAACAACGGCAACGGCCGCGGCCGCGATGCAGATCGGGAAATCGAAGATGAGGTTGACCTTGGCAACGGGGAGCGCCGTGCCGCCAAGAACGGAGCAGAGGGGCAGAATCAGCGTTGCATCAATGATGTTGGCGCCGATGATATTACCAACAGAGAGAGAGGACTCCTTCTTGCGGATGGCCGTCAGGGTCGTGACAAGCTCGGGGAGCGAGGTGCCGAGGGCGATCACGGTGAAGCCGATGATCGTTTCGCTGATGCCGATGCCCGAGGCAATCGTTTTGCCCGAGGAAACGAGAAACTCCGCGCCAAAGACGATCGAAGCCGTTCCGAGAAGGAAGAAGGCGATCTTCTTGGGGATTTCCTTCTTCTCATAGCGATTCTCCTCCACGGCAGGTGCCGCCTCCTTCTTGCCCTCGATGATATTGCTGATCATAAAGGCAATGCAGATCGCCCAGAGAATGAAGGCCGACCAAACAGGAAGAGAAAGGCCGAGGGAAAGAAGCGTTAATCCAACGACGGAGGCAAGGAAAATACCGCCCTTGAGGCAGAAGCTCTTGCGATTGACAACGCCGGCCATTGCAACGAGCGAGACGCCCATAATCAGCGTTGTATTCGCCGTGACGGAACCAACAGCGTTTCCGATAGCAAGCTGAGCCGAGCCATTCAGCGCGGCACGAACGGAAACCAGAAGCTCGGGAAGCGTGGTTGCGAAGGAAACGACCGTCGCACCGATTACAAACTTGGGAATGCCGGTTGCCTCTGCAAACCAGGATGCGGAATCGACGAACCAATCGCCGCCCTTAATAACCAAAACAAGACCGACCACGAAAAGCACGCAGGCAACCGCGATCAGGCCGCCGCCCGTGAGCGAGCCAAAAAACGTTAAACCAAAAAATTCCATTACGAACTCCTTTTTATTTTGTTTCAAAACAAGCCGTATTAGAGTTTACCAAAAAAAACGAAAAATGTCAATATAAAATAAAATAATTTTTTTGCGCGCATCCTTTGAATAAAGGAGGAAAATCGGGGAAAGAATTTTTTTGAATTTTTTTCGAAAAACCTATTGACAAGAGAAAGAAAATGTGTTAGAATGAGTCCAGATTAGAACAATTCTAAATTGGAGGATAAGAAATGCATTGCACGAGAAAGGTCTGCGAGGATATTTTTTGGGTTGGCGCGGATGACCGCCGCCTGAGCCTTTTCGAGGGCGTTTATTCCGTTCCTCGCGGCGTGAGCTATAATTCCTATCTTCTCCTCGATGAGAAGACGGTGCTTTTTGACACCGTGGATCGCGCGGTGGAAAAGACCTTCCTTGAGAATATCGAATATGCCTTGGGCGGGCGCGCCTTAGACTTCGTGATCGTTCACCATATGGAGCCCGACCATTCGGCAACGCTGATCTCTCTTTTGGAAAAGCATCCGAGCGCGACGGTGATCTGCAACGATAAAACGGCGAAGATGATCGCGCAGTTTTTCGGCAAAACGCCTGCGGCAAGAATCGTAAAAGAGGGAGAAACCCTTTCTTTTGGTAAACATTCGCTTACATTTTATATGGCACCGATGGTGCATTGGCCCGAGGTGATGGTTTCCTTCGATCACGAAAGCGGCATTCTCTTCTCCGCCGATGCCTTCGGAACCTTCGGCGCTCTGAACGGCGCGCTCTTTGCAGACGAGGTGGATTTCTTCGCCGATCATCTATCTGAGGCGAGAAGATATTATACCAACATCGTCGGCAAATACGGGCCGCAGGTGCAGGCGGCGCTGAAGAAGGTTGCACCCCTGCCCATTCGGGCGATCGCACCCTTGCACGGCTTCGTTTTCCGCGATGCGGAATCGATTGGCCGCTTCGTTGCAAAATACGATGCCTGGAGCACCTATACGCCCGAGCGCACCGAGGTTATGATCGCTTATGCATCGATCTACGGCAACACGGAAAACGCGGCGAACATTCTCGCCTGCCGTCTTCGCGAGAGGGGGATTTTGGTGGATATGTTTGATGTTTCCGTCACCCCCGCCTCCGAGATCGTTTCCGCCGCCTTCCGCGCATCGCATCTCGTTTTTGCCGCTCCGACCTATAACAACGGCGTTTTCGTGACGATGGAGGCGCTTTTGCACGAGCTTTGCGCGCATAACCTTCAGAAGCGCACCGTGGCGCTGATCGAAAACGGCTCCTGGGCCCCCTCGGCGGCCAAATGGATGCGCGAGATCCTCGCCCCCTGCAAGGAGCTTAACATCCTTGAGCCTGTGCTGACCGTGAAGAGCGCACTCGGCGCATCCGACAGCGAAGCGCTCGATGCCTTTATCGAGGCCTTGGTTGCCACCGTTCCCGCAAAGGCTTAAATCCGAAATTTCTTCATATAATAGAAAAATCAATAAAAAGGAGAATCAAAATGAAATTTTATCAATGCAGTCATTGCAAAAATATCATTATCTATGCATACCATAGCGGCGCGCAGGTGGTTTGCTGCGGAGAAAAAATGAAGGAGCTTATCCCCGCCGCAGTGGATGCATCGAAGGAAAAGCACATTCCCGTCGCAGTACGCGAGGGAAATCTCGTGAAGGTTGCCGTTGGCAGCGTTCCGCATCCGATGAGCGAGGAGCACCACATCGCCTTCATCGTTTTGGAGACGAGCAAGGGCTTTCAGAAGATCGACCTTGCGCACGACGGCGCGGCCGAGGCCGTTTTTGCACTCGCAGAGGGCGAGGAGCCCGTGGCGGTTTATGAATACTGCAATCTTCACGGCCTGTGGGTGAATGAAAATCTTCGGTAAGAACGAAAATGGTTTAAGGCGTTTTTGTTGGAGTGTCTCACGATAGCAAAGCGCAAATTTGATAAGGGATTAAGGTTGAAAACCTGCGGTTTTCTTCCAATAGATTGGAAACCATTTTCTATTTCCGTTTTCTCCCCTCGTCGTACCTTTGTACGACTATCGGGGCGAAGAACGAAAATTCTTCCTCAAACCTTTTCA
>JAZTWU010000074.1:0-1833 GCA_045636085.1 Eubacteriales bacterium | reverse complement strand
CGCACCGCATAAGCTTTCGGGCGGCCAAAAGCAGAGAATTGCCATTGCGGGAATTCTTGCAATGAAGCCCTCCGTGATCCTCTTCGATGAATCCACCTCGATGCTCGATCCCTTGGGGCGTGCCGAGGTTGTTGCTATTATGGAGCGGCTGAACCGTGAGGAGAAAATCACGGTTTTGCATATCACGCATTATATGGACGAGGCGGCAAGAGCCGATCGCGTGATCGTTATGAATGACGGTCGCATTGCGATCGACGGAGCACCCGAGGAGGTCTTCTCGGATGCACCGCGTCTTCAGTCGCTCGGCCTTGAGGCGCCGCAGAGCATTGAGCTTCTGCACGAGCTTTCGAAGGAGGGCTTCTGCTTTGGAAAGCTTCCTCTTTCCGAGGAAGGATGCGTGGAGGCGCTTTGCCGCGCGTTGGGAGGTGCTTCGGATGTATAAGCTTGAGCTTCGGGGCGTATCCTATCTCTACGGAAAAAATACCCCCTTTGAAAAGCAGGCCCTTTCGGATATCAATATTGGCTTCGAGGAGGGAAAGATCACGGGCCTGATCGGGCACACGGGCTCGGGTAAATCCACGCTCGTGAATCTTTTAAACGGCCTTTACCGTCCCGAAAACGGAACGGTGCTTCTGGACGGGCGGGATATCTGGGAAAATCCCAAGGAAATCCATAAGATCCGCTTCAAGGTCGGTCTCGTGATGCAATATCCCGAATATCAGCTTTTCGATGAAACCGTGCGCGCCGATATCGGCTTTGCGCCCCGCAATCTCGGTCTGGATGACGAGGAGGTGGAGCGGCGCGTGCTGGAGGCCGCAGGCTTTGCGGGGATTGACGAGGGGCTTCTCGATAAATCTCCCTTTGAACTTTCGGGAGGCCAGAAGCGCCGCGTTGCGATCGCAGGCGTAATGGCAATGGGTGCAGGCGTGCTCGTTTTGGATGAGCCTGCCGCGGGCCTTGATCCGCGAGGTCGCCGCGAGATCCTCAGCGGCATTCGCGATTATGCGAGAAAAAATGGGCTGACGGTGATTTTGGTCAGCCATTCAATGGAGGATATGGCGCATTATTGCGATAATGTTATCGTGATGAATCGCGGCCGCATTTATGCATCGGGAACGGTGGATTCCGTATTCTCGGATGCCGAGGGGCTGATGGAGATCGGTCTCAATGTTCCTATGGTTGCGCGCATCGCCGCCGCTCTGAAAAAGAGAGGATATCCCCTGGAGGGAACTCTCTATACGGTGGAGGGCGTGAAAAACGCCATCCTTCGTCTCGGAAGGGAGGGCAAGAAATGATTTCGGATATCACGCTTGGTCAGTTCTTTCCCGGTTTTTCGATTCTGCATAAGCTCGATCCGAGAACGAAGCTGATCTCTGCCATTCTCTTTATCGTTTCGCTCTTTATGGCGAAAACGCCGCTTGCATTTTTTGTGATGACGGTGTTTACCGCCGTGATGATCGTCGCCTCCCGCATTTCCTTTTCGGTCATTCTTCGCGGCATCCGCCCGATCCTCTATGTTTTGATCTTCACCTCCATCCTCAATATCTTTATGACGACGGGGGAGGGTGATCCTCTCGTTTCCTTCTGGATCATCAAGATCTATAAGGAGGGTATCGTGCGCGCCGTGTTTATGACGCTTCGTATCATTCTCCTGATCGTCGGCTCCAGCCTTCTTCTGACCTATACGACCTCGCCCATCTCTTTAACGGACGGACTTGAGAGCCTTCTTTCTCCGCTGGCAAGGATTCATATCCCCGTGCATATCTTCTCGATGATGATGACGATCGCGCTCCGCTTTATCCCCACCCTCGTTGAGGAGACGGATAAGATTAT
>JAZTWU010000073.1:0-5595 GCA_045636085.1 Eubacteriales bacterium | reverse complement strand
AGTCCGTGGATTGATAGCTTTCCACGAGGCGATCCTTGCCGTCAAAGCGCGTGATGTAAATGCGGTTGGTGTCGGTCGTGATGCATTCCGGCCAACCGAGTGCGGCATCACCTGCGCCGTAATAGAAGGCCATGCCGCCGATATAAGTCTGCGATCCGTCGGGAATATTTCTTCCGAGGAATTCGCCCGCCTTGCAGATCGGCTCGGAAAGCTCCCATTTTCCGTCTCTGAAGGTTGCCGCATAGTAGGTCGGCGTCTCGGGGGAGGGGCAGAGCTTATCGTCCATCACGAAGGGGGCAAGGCCGATGCGAAGCGGCATCGTTGCGCTGACCTCCAGCATCCGCACGGTCGTTCCCTCGGGGGAGGAATAAACGGTGTCAAGCTGCTCGGGATCGATCAGCGCATCTCCCTCAAAAAGGTTGAAATCCGTGCGCTCGCCCGCTGTGGTGCAAAGGTAGCCGTCCTTATCGAAAATGCCGCTTCGGATCGTGTGATCGTCGGAGGAGGTGGGATGTCCGTAGAAGCCGAAGAACCATTGCTCCTCGGGCAGATGCGGGCGCTTCGCCACGGTCATTTTTCTGATATTCATATAGAAGAGCCGCCCCTTGTCCGAGCCGATGAAGCGTCTCGGCGCGCTGAAGGTCTTGCCCTCGTCCTCGGAATAGCGGAATTCCCAGCTCGAGCCGTTTACGCGAGTGAAAAGCCAGATCTGATGCAGATGCGTGTTTTCGAAGATCTGCGCATAGGTCACCTTTCCATCGTAATCCAGCGTGATCTCCTTGCCGAAGGAATCCGTGTCGTAGGGGCGCTCGGTGATGCGGTATTTCATATATCCCGTGTCCCCGTGTCCCGTGTAAACAACGATGATTTTTCCGCTCTCCGTGATGCAGATGGAGGGGGCATTGTGCTCATCGGCATAGTTTTGGTTCAGGGTGCAAAGGCGAACGTCGCGGCTCAGCGCCCGCGAGCATTTCGCATCCCATTCCTTGAGATGGATTTCTCCCATATCGGTGTAATATGCGATATAGGTTTTTCCGTTGGCGCCAACGATGGCCTTCTCGTTGATCCACCAATCGGTATTCGCGCGCTTGATCTTGCGAAGCATCGCTCTTTCAAAATCGATCATAGGCTTCTCCTGTATCTTTTTTGGTGATAAAGTTATTTTTTGAAATGAAAAGGTTATGAAAGGATATTTATTTCCTTTGAAATTTTCCTTATAATCAAAGTGTACTCTTTGTATCCATTATAATGGAATCCGCGGAAAAAAGCAATAAAAACAGTTTCACAAAAGGGTAATTTTGTTTCATTTTTATAAGAAACTTGAAATATTTATCTTTTTGTGCTACAATAGAGAAAAAGTCCTTTCAAAGGAGGTGGCGAAATGGCCTTCAATGCCTATACGGTGCTTGGAACCGATGCCGATCCGCGAATTCAGTTCTATCACGAGATCGTGAATCCGAAGAATCGGAAGAGCGGCGGCGAAGCCTTTCCCCCACCGCATACGCAGGATTATTATGAGTTCAATTTCTTTATTGCGGGGCGGCGCAATATCAAGGTGGGCGAAAGGGTTTATGATTTCAAAGCGGGCGAGATCTTCCTTGCGATGCCCGAGGAGGAGCACGGCGGCGAGCTGACGCACGGCGTTCTCGATCGCTACCGTCTGCATATATGGCCGCGCGCTCTCGATTGCTTTCCCGACCGTGCAGGGCTTCGCAATATCTTTCAAAGAGAAAGGTATCAAAAAAACCGCATCACGCTCAGCGAGGATCAGCAGAGGCTTGTGTATCATTATCTCTCGGATATCGATAATAGTATCAAGCTCGGCAATCCCGAAACGAGGAATATCGTTGCCTTTGCGGATATTCTGAAGCTTCTGGTCCTTCTTTCGGATCTTGTGGCAAAAAGGGAAGCGGCGCTCAGCTCAAAAAACAAGCTTCTTCTCGATATTCTTTCCTTTATTGAAACCTCGTATGACAGCGTCACGGTCGGTGAGATCGAGCAGCACTTCAGCCTTAGTCACGCAACGCTCTGGCGCCTCTTTTCCGCAGAGCTCGGGATCGCGCCGTCGGCCTATATTTTGGATACGAAGCTGAAAAAAGCGCGCATTATGCTCTCGCTTGATTTTGATATCCAAACGGTCTCGGATCAATGCGGCTTTTGCGATTGCTCCTACTTTATAAAGAAATTCAAGAAAAAATACGGTGAAACGCCGTATCGCCTGCGGGCAGAAAGGGATTTTTGATATGTTAAGAATTGCATTTGCAGGCTTTCGCCATTCGCACATCCTCGCGCTCTATGCGCAGGCAAAGGAAAGTCCACTCGTCGAGATCGTCGGCGCCTTTGAGGCGGATGAAAAAACGAGAGAGCGCGTTGCTAAGGAAAACGGCGTTGTCTTCAACTATGAGACCTATGAGGATCTGCTTTCCGATGCATCCGTGGATGCGGTTGCCATCGGGGATTATTATTCCATCCGCGGCGCGCGCGTGATCGGCGCTTTGCAAAGCGGAAAGTCCGTGATTTCGGATAAGCCTTTGTGCACCACGCTTGCCGAGGCAGAGGAAATTGAGAGACTTTCAAAGGAAAAGGATCTTGCCGTTTATCTGATGCTGGATCTTCGCTTCGACGGTCGCTTCGAGGCCGTGCGCCGCTTGATTGCCGAGGGTGCTGTTGGTAAGATTGCGCAGATCCGCTTTGGAGGCCAGCATCCCCTTTTGCAAAGCGAGCGCCCCTCTTGGTATTTTGAGGAAGGGAAGCACGGCGGCGTGATCAACGATATCGCGATCCATGGCATCGATATTGTCTCCTATATGTGCGGCCTTTTGCCGAAAAGAGTGATCGGCGCAAGATGCTTCAATGCCTTTGCTGAGGGCGTTGCGCATTTTTTGGATTGCGGTAGCTTTATGTGCGAGCTGGAGGGCGGCGCAGGTCTCTTCGCCGATGTCTCCTATGCCTCGCCAAACGGAATGCGCTATTCCTTCCCGTATTATTGGGAGTTTGAGATCTGGGGCGTGGACGGAATGATCCGCTTCGGCAGAAATCTTCCCGAAATCGAGCTTTATAGAAAAGAAAGCGAGTGCGCCGAGATTATCCCTCCCGCCCTCGTAGAAAAAACGATGATCGAGGATTTTGTCGAGGTTCTGGAGAAAAAGGGCGAAACCGTGATCACAACGGCACAGGTTATGACGTCAACGCAGTGGACGCTGAAGATCCAGGCGGCCTCCGAGTGATACCCTTCATATTTATATAAAGAAAAAAGGTAGAGTCGGCCTTCGCCGTCTCTACCCTTTTTTTCTTGTCCTCGGAATATTAGTCCTTCTCTTTCAGAACCTTCTTTGCATAGCTGCGCTGATTGCAGCTCGGGCAGCGCAGATAGCGGGTTCTTCCGAAATGGAATGCAAACGAGGTTTGCCAATAGCGGGGAACGAATCTGTGTCCGCATTTTTTGCACTCGTAGAAGCCTGCCACTTGCTCGATCTTCACGGCAAGCAAAAGGCCGATGAGTGCAGGCAAAAGGCCCGAAAGCGAAAAAGCAACGGCCTTCCATTCCTCCATCGGAAGCAGTATGGCGATCAGAATGGGAATGAACAAAACGAGAAGCGAAAGCGCGGCAATCACCCATTCAAAGGCGAGAAGCCTCTTGTCGCTCTCCTCCTTTTGCTTCACCATTTCGATCAGTCTGTTTTCCATTTCCTTTTCGTAGTCCTTCATTGTTAGCTCCTCTCCACATAATAATTCATTCACGGTGATTTTGAGAATTTCGCAAAGCTTTAGCATAATGGATGCATCGGGCAGGGATTTTCCCGTCTCCCATTTGGAGATCGCTCGATCCGTGATCCCCAGCATCTCGGAAAGCTGAAGCTGCGTATATCCTCTTTTTCTTCTGCATTCGGCAATGAATGCGCCGATTTTTTGCTGATCCATAGTCTCCCTCCTTCAATATCATTATAGCGGATGAAAAGAGAAAAATCCACCAACTGTTGGTTGAGTGATAGAATATCAACCGTTGATGGATTTGTTGATTCGAATTTTAGAAAAAATCTTTTGTTTTGTAAATAAAAGTGTTTATTTTTTGTTCTTTTTTGCTTTTTCTATTTGTATGGATGAAAGGATTGCATAGAAAAGAAGGACGAAAACGATGCCGATCACGACGAAAATCAGCCAGCTTGTATGCAGTATCGCATCCAGCGCATTCGCGAAAAAGATTGCGCCAATGAGAAGAAAAACGATGGCTGACTGTCTGTAATACGGCCTTTTATCCATTGCATCCCGCTCTTTTTTGCCTGCGTAGATATAAGCGTTATTCAGCAAAAATCCCTTTCCCAAAAACTGCAAAAGACTTAAAATATAGCAAATGAGTGCGATCGTTCCCATCACGATAGAAAGAATGATGCTCTCCAACGCGTCTTCTCCTTTCTAAAAAATACCGTTGTTGTATTTCTTCTGAACCATAGCGATGCAAAAAATCCCGATCGCAAGGCCGAGAAAAAGCACGCAAACGGCGATTGCCGCAAAGGGCGCAGTATTTCCGAAAAGGCCAAGGATGCCGCTAAGCAAGGGCGCCGTTGCCGTCGCAAGCATTGCCCGCCCAAAGGCCTTCCCATAGGCGGCCTTGTCCTTTACCTTGGTTTGGTGGTAATCGTGGATCAGATCGGTCTTTCCCTTGTAAATCGCAATGCCGAGGGCGTAAAAAAGCGCCGCAACCAAAAACATTATGATAGAGTAGAGGAGCATACGGTCACCTCGAATATTTTTTCTTCTATGAGCATTATACCATAAAATCCGAAAAAAGTAAATATGCTTTTTCGACTTCGCTTGGCTTGCGTGCAAACTTGGTGGCTTTCAAAAGATGCCGCCAAATTGAATTTGATTATAAGATCTCGCGTCCCTTCGTGGCAAAATAAAGCTCCTGTATCGCCGCAATGCTTGTGTAACGCTATATGCGCCTTCCATAAAGGTTAGCGTAAGCAAAAAAAGAAACAAGGCAAAGGCTCCTTCTCATAAGGAAGTTTACACCTGTTTTGTAGGGACAGGCGTCCTCGACTGTCCGTTAGCGCGATAATTTGATATGCAGAAAGCAAAGAGATAACCCCGACAGATTTTTGAAGATCTTTCGGGGTTAGTTCTATTCTGTTCGATAAATTGGAATTTGACTATCTTTTCTTATATATGACCAATTCGGGGTTTTCACCGTTTTCTTCATACGAGCATATAAGAAGAAAGTCAATATTTGCAACTATACCACAGCATATGCAGAAATCGCTTTCAAGCTGACTACCGAGATAGGCTTGCTTATCGTCAAGGAATTTTACTTTTTCCCCATTCGGAAGGGTGTATTCCATATTGACAAACTCTCCCGGTAGCACGTTTAACTTTTCTACCTTGGGCAAACCTTCGATATTCAAAAGTGTGTTGAGTTCGTCGATTAATTGGAGCTTGAATTCTTCGAGCTTTTCTTTTCCGCCTATTTCAGCATATCGTCTCCAAATATCAAGGGTGTATTCGCCGTCAGCATAACACCATTGACAATATTCCTCATTGAAATTGCCGTCAGTTTCACGGCTGATATTACAATCCTCAATAGGCATTCCGCAACAC
>JAZTWU010000072.1:0-2210 GCA_045636085.1 Eubacteriales bacterium | reverse complement strand
CCCTCTTTTTTGTTTTTTAGCCGATCTTGGGAAGAGAGGCCGCGGCCACAGACTGACCAACGCGACGAGACTTCTCATCGGGAATATGGAGCTCGATCTTCTTTGCAAGCTCGGGGAATTCCTTATCGAGAACCTCTTTTGCGCGCTCCAGCATGATCACGCCGCCCTCACCGGAGGTAACGCGGCCCATAATGAGCACGTGCTTGATATCATAGAACTCCGCATAGTATGCAATCGAATAGCCGAAGTATGCGCCGAGGGTATCATAGATGGCGGCGGCACGGGGATCGCCCTCCTTCATAAGCCCCTGAACGACCTTCAGCTTCTCTGCGGGAGAAAGAGACTCATCCAGCTCGATGCCTGCCCAGGGAGCGCACTTGATCACGCCGTCCTGCGAGAAATACTTCACGCCACAGCCATAATCACCCGACCACTCGTCCTCCATCGCCTCCTCGCAGAAGTCCACGGGAACGAAGGCAAGCTCATTGAGCCAGCCGGTGATATTTCCGTCGGGATCCACGTAGCCGCCCGCCTCGGAGGTGCCCATAGCAACACCGAGAACGGAATTATCGTCAAGATCCATTGCACCCGCAAGAGCAGTCACGTCACCGTCATTGGCAACCTCAAGCGGGATATTCTCGCCGATCTCCTTTGCCACGTCGATATACATATTCTTAACCTTCTTCTCAAACTCCTCGTCGCTTACCTTGAGGAAAAGAGAGGCAACCATAATGCGGTTATCCACATAAACGCCGGCGCTGGAAACACCGATCGCATCCACGCGAGGCATATGAGATGCGGCGCTCTTCATCGCCTCCAGAATGCCCTGATAGTGATAATCGGGATCGGAATTTAGCTTCGGGAACCAAACGACCTCCTCGGAATAAACGCTCTCGCCGTCAATCACGGCGCTGACCTTGCGGTCACTTCCGCCTGCATCGAAGCCGATGCGGCAGCCGTCCAGATGGCGGCCGATGGGAGCGGCGGCAGACTTATCCTTGGGCGCATCCGCGAGAGAAACGATCTCCACGGAAAAGGGCTGCTCATACACTCTTTCCATAAACTTCACATCGAAATCACGCAGACCGCCGTGCGAGAAGGCTGCACGGATCTTTTCGCCTACAACGGCACTGCCTGCGATAAACACCTTATAGCCACCCGCAACCCAAAGAAGAGATTTCACAAGGCGCTCAATGAACTTGAAGTTCTCCTCGTCGTGTCCCGTTCCGTCACGGAAAATGCGGGTTTTATAGGTGGTGGTGTATCCATTGTTTCTTTCCACCGCAATGATGATATCCTGACCATCCTCCTTGGTGGCCTCGCGCATATCGCGGCAAACAACCGAGAGGGGCGCAAATTTTGGATCAAGCTTTGCTTCAACCTTAAGCTTCATATCTGACTGTTCCTCCAATAATGGTTTTATTTACATTAAACTGTGCATCGGTGATAATAATGTCTGCATCCTTGCCAACCTCAAGCGAGCCCTTCGTCTTCTCGATGCCGATGGCCGTTGCGGGGTTCAGCGTTGCGCCATTGACGCACTCGTGGAGCGGAATGGTCGAATTTTTATATACGTTCCAAACGCCCTTGTTGAGCGGAAGCACGCTTCCTGCAACCGTTCCGTCCTCCAGACGGCAAACGATATCGCGGTAAACGATCTTCGTTCCACCAAGCGTATATTCGCCGTACGGCAGGCCGCCTGCGGGGAGACAGTCCGTGATAAAGCAAAGCTTTCTTCCCTTGATCTTATAGATAAGATCATAGAAGCAGGGGGCAACGTGGAAGGTATCCACGATCAGCTCACAGCTCACATCGGTATTGAATGCCGCTGTTACAACGCCGGGGGCGCGGTGCGCCAGAGGCGTCATCGCATTGAAGAGGTGCGTTACGTGCTTCACACCGGCAGCCGTGCTACGAACAGCCGTATCATAGTCTGCCGAGGTGTGTCCCATCGAGATCACAACGCCCGTATCACGGGAAATCTCGCGGATGGCGGAGAAATCCGCCGTGTCGGTCTCGGGAGCCAATGTGATAATCTTAATGATATCGGCATATTCCTTCACGAACGCCGCATCGGGCTTAAGGATATATTTTGCATCCTGCGCGCCCTTTTTGCTCTCGCTGATGAAGGGGCCCTCGGCGTGCACACCAAGAATGGCACTTCCCTGAAGTCGGATCGTAGCCATGTCGTTCTGTGAGCCAAGGAGTTG
>JAZTWU010000071.1:0-7450 GCA_045636085.1 Eubacteriales bacterium | reverse complement strand
AAATCAATTACCAGTTACCATTATCTCCGACGGGAAGATCATGGAAGAAAATCTGCCCCTTGCAGGAAAAGATCGCAGGTGGGTCAATAGCAAACTAGAGGAGTACAGCTGTACCTTAGAACAGACGCTCCTGTTGACTGTGGATCCATCGGGTAAAGTGTACTTCGTAAGCAACAAAAACGGCTAAAAAGAAATATTGGAAATTTATGTATTTGCTATTGCATTTTTATACACTATGATGTATAATATCCACAGAAAGCTAATAAGAACCATTTTGTCTATGCATATAATTCCAATATGGCTCCCATGACTTATTTTTGTCATGCAGTTGGAAAAGGAGGAAATTATGAATCTAAAAGGTAGGAACTTCCTGACTCTTCAGGACTTCTCTCCCGAAGAGATCACTGCACTCATTGATCTGTCCGCAGAACTGAAGGCGAAGAAGAAGGCGGGCATTCCTCATAAAATGTGCGAGGGCAAGAATATCGCCCTGATCTTTGAGAAGGACAGCACGCGCACGCGCTGCGCCTTCGAGGTTGCCGCATCGGATCTCGGTATGGGATCGACCTACCTTGGCCCCACGGGCTCACAGATCGGCAAAAAGGAGAGCATCGCCGATACCGCGCGTGTGCTTTCCGGTATGTTTGACGGTATTGAATACCGCGGCTTTGGCCAGGCACTCGTGGAGGAGCTTGCTTCTTATGCGAAGGTTCCCGTCTGGAATGGACTTACGAACGAATTCCATCCGACGCAGATACTCGCCGATTTTCTCACCGTGAAGGAAAAGCTCGGCCGTCTGGGGGGCGTGAACTTCGTTTATATGGGCGATAGCCGCTACAATATGGGCAACTCGCTGATGGTTGGCTGCGCAAAGCTCGGAATGAACTTCACGGCCTGCGCTCCCGCAAAATATTTCCCCGATCCCGCTCTGATCGCCGAGTGCGAGAAGATCGCCAAGGAAACGGGCGCAACCCTCCGCTTTGAAACCGATCCTATGGTGGCAACCAAGAATGCCGACGTGCTTTATACGGACGTTTGGGTTTCGATGGGCGAGCCTGCCGAGGTTTGGGAGGAGCGCATCAAGGAGCTTTCCCCCTATGCCGTGACTGCCGCTTTGATGAAAAATGCCGCTCCCACCGCGATCTTTATGCATTGCCTTCCCGCCTTCCACGATCTCAAGACCAAGATCGGCAAAGAGATCTATGAGAAGTTCGGCATCACCTCGATGGAGGTAACCGACGAGGTTTTCGAGTCCGCGCAGTCTGTGGTATTTGACGAGGCGGAAAACAGGATGCATACGATTAAGGCTGTGATGGCCGCAACCTTGTAACGGTAGGCTAATATTTTTGGCATCTTTTTCCGTTTTTCTCCTCTCGCAATTGGACTTTGAACGCGGCACGAAAAATCGCTTGCGATTTTTGAAAAGACGCCGTATGCAGTGCGCTTATTGCCAAGGCGAATGCGTCTTTTGTGCTTACGGGATGAAGAACGAAAAAATCTATCCAAAAATTCTGCGCCTCGGCAGACGGAGCAAAGAAGTGGAATTTTTGGTATAAATTCAAGATATCGCTTGCTTGAAGCACACCCGAGCGGCGAAAAAATTGCGTACTTTCCTGCGTTTTTAATCTCACCGAGCGCTTGCACGCGAGGGGATCGCGAGGAACGTGCGCGATTTTTTTCCCTCTCATTTCAATTTGCCAAGCGAAACTGAAATAAGAAGCGAAAAAGCGCCGCTTATTTCAATAAAGAGGCCGAAGCTGAAATAAGAAGGACGAAAGCCTTGCGCGCGGGGCGCGCTTGTGGCTTGACAACGCGCGAGCGAGCGTGTATAATAATAGCATCAGACGACGAAAAACGGCGCACCGCGCCAAAGGAGAATTTATGGGAGATTACAGATCCTTTTTAACGGGAAATTTGGATAAATACAAGGCCGTGCCCTTCTGGTCTTGGAATAATGCGCTGGACGAGGAGCATCTCGTGCGCCAGATCGAAGAGATGCACGCGCTGGGCATCGGCGGCTTTATTATGCACGCGCGCACGGGCATGAGCGATGAATACCTTGGCGAAAAATGGTTTTCCTGCATCGGCGCTTGTTTGAAAAAGGCGCGCGAGCTGGGAATGAACGCTTGGGCCTATGATGAAAACGGCTGGCCGAGCGGCTTTTGCGGCGGAAAGCTTCTGGAAAACGAGGCCTTTCTTGCCAAGTATCTGGAAATGGAGAAGGGCGCCTTTGACGGCGCGGCCTACGCCTCCTTTGCGGAGCGCCCCGAGGGCTATGTGCGCGTGGAGAAGGAATGCGGCGCGGCGGAGTATCTGAATATTTATATCCGTGTGAATCACTCGAATACGGATATTCTCGATCCCGCGGTGGTGACGGCCTTTATCGAGGAGACCTACGATAAATATTACGAGCGCTTTGCGGAGAGCTTCGGGCGCGAGCTCGTTGGCTTCTTCACGGACGAGCCGCAGTATTACCGCTATGCAACCCCCTATTCGCCCACCGTGGCCGAGGCCTTTGCGGCCGAGGGGCTGGATGTGCGCGACGGGCTTTGCTATCTTTTCCTGCACGACGAGAGGGGCTATGCCTTCCGCGAGAAATATTACGCAACTCTCTCCCGCCTCTACTGCGAAAACTTCTATAAGCGCATATACGATTGGTGCACCGAGCATAACTGTAAGCTGACGGGGCATAGCATCGAGGAGGAGAATCTTCCGGGGCAGGTTTATTGCTGCGGCGCGGTTACGCCCTCCTATGAATTCGAGCACATCCCCGGCATCGACCATCTGGGCAGATTCTGCCCCAACGAGATCGGCCCCAAGCAGATCGGAAGCCTTGCCTCTCAGCTCGGCAAGGAGCAGGTGCTGACGGAGACCTTCGCCTGCGGCGGCTTTGATATGGAGCCCTTTGAGCTGAAGAGCATTGCGGATGCGCAGTATTTCCACGGCGTGAACCTGATGTGCCACCACCTCTATCCCTATTCGCTGGCGGATTTCGGAAAGATCGATCATCCTCCCGTTTTTTCGGCGCAGGGCGGCTGGCCGGAGGGCTTCAAGGTCTTCAATGAATATTTCACGCGCCTCGGCGCTCTCGTGGCAAACACGGAGGAGCATTGCGACGTGGCCGTGATCCATCCGATCCATTCGATCTGGATGGAATTTATCCGCGCCGAGGAGGGCGCGATCGGAGAAAAATCCTCCAGCGTTGCCGCGCTTTGCGAGGACTTTGACCGCCTGCTTTGCGAGATGCGCAAAAACGGCCTCACCTTCCAATTCGTGGACGAGGGAATTCTGGCGCGCCACGGCGGCGTTCGGGAAGGGAAGCTTTTCGTTGGCAAGCGCGAATACGGCAAGGTGATCGTTCCGAAGATGCTCACGCTGACCTCCTCCACCCGCGATATTCTGAAGAAATTCGAGGGCAAGCTCTTCCTTGAGGGCGAGATCCCCTGCACGGACGGTAGACCCGAGAAAATCGACCTTCGCTCGAATACCACCCTTGAGGCGCTGATTCGGGAGAAGCGGTATGCCTTCTCTGCGCCCGACGGCCGCACCTTCCTCACGGCAAGGGAAAGCGCGCTCGGCGAATTCCTCTTCGTTAAAAACATCGATTACGAGGGCGAAAGCGCCGTGGAGATGCCCGGACTTTCGAAGGACTATAAGATCCTCGATCTCGTCACGCTCACGACCGAGAATGCATCCGATTCCTTCGTTTTGCCGAAGAGCGGCGGCTTGATTTTCGTGCGCGATGAAAGCGCCGCCCCGAAGGAAACGGTTGAAACGAAAACGGACGTGACGGCCGCCTTCGCCGTTTCCTCCATTGGAGAAAACTCTCTCGTTCTCGATAAGGCCGAGATTGCCAAGGAGGGCGGGGAATTCTCCGAGCCCTTCTATGTCTGCGCGCTGTTTGAGAGACTTCTGCGCGAGGATTATCGCGGCCGCCTCACGGTGCGCCAGCGCTTCACCTGCCGCGAGGCAATGCCCGTCACCTTCGTGATGGAGCGCGCAAGGCTTCTCTCCCTCAGCTGCAACGGCAAGCCCCTTTCACTTTCGCAAAATGCCTTCGATATCAATTTCCGCGAGGCGAGGATCGATGCGCAGGCAGGGGAAAACGTGATCGAATATTCCTTGGATTATTATCAGCGCGAGGGCGTTTATCACGCGCTCTTCGATCCGAATGCGACCGAGAGCCTGCGCAACTGCCTCTATTATGATACCGCGCTTGAAAATACCTATCTGCACGGAGATTTCACGGTTGACGCAGAGCACACTCTCGCAAAGCGCACGGGACTTCCGCCTCTGACGGATGCGCTCTATGAAAACGGCTATCCCTTCTATAACGGCAAGCTGATTCTGAAGGGTAAGCTGAATTATGGCGGAGAGGGAAGTGCCGTTCTTGAAATCGGCGGCAAGTTCGTGCAGGCCAAGGTGAAGAAGGGCGAGCGCGAGGTTCTCTTTGCGATGGATAAGAAGGGGGATATCACCTCGCTTCTGGAAAAGGGAGAAAACGACGTGCAGATCGAGCTTTCCTCCAGCCTTCGCAACCTCTTCGGCCCCTATCACCTGATCGGATCGGAGCGCGCTTGGATCGGCCGCCAAAGCTTCACCTTCTCGAGACTATGGCCCCAAAACGGCGGTCTTCCCGAGAAATTCACGGAGCAGTATCTCTCCGTTCCCTTTGGCGCGAAAAGCATCACGCTGACGATAGTTAAGTAATGTTTGCAAATAAATGTTTGCAAAATAAAGCATTTTTCAAAAAACAATCTTGCAGAATAAAGCATTTTTGCAAATGATTTGAATAAAAACGGCAGAAGCATTGCTGATCGCGGTGCTTCTGCCGTTTTTTATGTCGGAGAGAAGCGGAGACAACCCCTCAGTCACCTGCGGTGCCAGCTCCCCTTACACAGGGGAGCCTTTTTACCTTTTATATGCTCCTCACGGCGGCTCTTTGCTCGCACTCGATTCACGCTTGCAAAGCAAGCATATCACGGAGCGGCTCTGCCGCTCCATATCACGAATCGCAGAGCGATTTTATATCACGCCGATAAAGGCGGCATATCACGGAGGAGAAACCTCCTCCTCCCATATCCCCTTGAGCCTCAAGCCAATAAGCGCCAAGGCTCCCCTGTGTAAGGGGAGCTGTCACCATAGGTGACTGAGGGGTTGTCTCCTTCTACTGCAAGCGGTCCCCACTTTTCTCGCTGCGGCTCGGTCGTGCTCGATCTTTTTTCGCCGATGCGAGGGGGGATGCCTTTTTTGGGGGGGAGAAGGATGGCAAAATATATAAAATTTGGGCGCGTGGAAATTTTAGGGAAAAAATTTGCTAAAAATTATATTGACATTTTTTCGCATATCCTATATAATACATAGTCGGGGAAGGACGCGCCCCTTTGTTAAAAAAATATTTAGGAGAGACTATGGCGGCAATTATGAGCGCGCTGAATACGGCGCTTGGCTTTGTTTACGATAATATTCTCAGCATTGCGATGATGGTACTGATGATTGCGGTTGGCGCATACTTGACGTATAAGACGAGATGCTTCCAATTCCGAAAATTCGGCTGCGTGATGAAGAGCACCGTTGGCGGTCTCTTCAATAAGAAAACGCACGAGAAAAGCAACAACGGCGTTTCGCCCTTCCAGGCGGTCACGACGGCGCTTGCCGGCACGATCGGAACGGGTAGCATCGCGGGACTTGCAACGGCGCTGGTTTCCGGCGGCCCGGGTGCGATTTTCTGGATGTGGGTCAGCGCTCTGCTCGGAATGGTGACGAAGTATTCCGAGATCGTTCTTTCGCTGAAGTACCGCGAGAAGAATCTCGGCGGCTCCTTTGTTGGAGGCCCGATGTACTATATCAAAAACGGTCTTGGCAAGAATTGGCTTGCCGTGATCTTCGCTGTTTTTGCAATGATCGCTTGCATCGGAACGGGCAATGCAACGCAGTCCAATTCGATTTCCGGCGTTATGAACAGCAGCTTCGGCGTTGCTCCATGGATCACGGGTATCGTGCTGACGGTGATCGTTGGCGCGGTGATTCTCGGCGGCGTGAAGCGCATTGCCTCGGTGAATGAGAAGCTCGTTCCCGTGATGGCGGTTTTCTTCATTCTCGCATCGATGCTGGTTTTGATTCTCAATGCGGAAAAGATCCCTGCGGCCTTCGCTCTGATCTTTAAGGAGGCCTTCAATTTCCGTGCGGCCTTCGGCGGCGCGCTCGGATACGGCATTCTTTCCGCGATGCGGTACGGCGTTGGCCGTGGCGTTTTCTCCAACGAGGCAGGCCTCGGAAGTGCTCCCATTGCGCACGCCGCCTCTACAACCAAGGAGCCCGTCGAGCAGGGTATGTGGGGCGTTTTCGAGGTGTTTATCACCACGATCGTGATCTGCACGATGTCTGCCCTTGCGGTTCTCACCTCGGATATCTATCTCTCCGCCTTCAATGCAGGCGGTGCGCCTGCTATATCGGGTGCGGCGCTTTCGGGCGCGGCATACGGTGAGGCCATCCCCTATGTGGGTAGCATTGTGATCACGGTGGCAACGGTATTCTTCGCGCTTTCCACGATCCTTGGCTGGGCATATTACGGCGAGGTTTGCGTTGGCTATGTTTTCAAAAATCACGTGCTCGGCGCGGTTGCAATCTATCGCGTGATCTACGTGCTGTTCGTTTTTGTCGGCGCTGTGGCCGAGATCCAGACGGTTTGGCTCGTGGCGGATTGCTTCAATGCGCTGATGGCTCTGCCGAACCTGATTGCGCTGATCGCCCTCTCGGGCGTCGTCGTGCAAACGACGAAGGATTATTTCGCAAGAAAAAATCCCTTGCAGGATAAAAAAATGTAAGCTGAAAAACCGCGCGTCTCTGTTTCAATGGGGCGCGCGGTTTTTATGAAAAACGCATTTTTCAGATTTTTAAAAAAACTTTCAAAAAGGGGTTGACAAATCCGAATTCTTTTGCTATAATAGTTAAGCACATTGGAACGGAAGCTTAGCTCAGTTGGGAGAGCGTCTGCCTTACAAGCAGAGGGTCAGGGGTTCGAGCCCCTTAGCTTCCACCATCGGAGGAAAGCAATTTCTTCTGTTTTAAATAGTGACTCCCACCGGGTCACAAACGAGAATGGCTTGGTAGCTCAGTTGGTTAGAGCGCTAGCCTGTCACGCTAGAGGTCGTGGGTTCGAGCCCCATCCGAGTCGCCATTCTCGCAATCCGCCTCTGTAGCTCAGTTGGTAGAGCAGAGGACTGAAAATCCTCGTGTCGTTGGTTCGATTCCGACCGGAGGCACCATACGCGGATTTAGCTCATTTGGTAGAGCGCCACCTTGCCAAGGTGGAGGTGGCGGGTTCGAGCCCCGTAATCCGCTCCAAAAAAAGACCGTTCCTTGAGAACGGTCTTTTTTTTGGAATTGCTTACGGGCTCTTGAACCCGAAGGGTTCGATAATCAAGCGCGAGCGAGTCTGTGCTAAGTC
>JAZTWU010000070.1:0-16509 GCA_045636085.1 Eubacteriales bacterium | reverse complement strand
TGGCTACGATCCGACTTGCTGACGCGAGGCGGAATTTTCCTTGCCGTGCTCTTGGATGCCGTCATCTCCGTTTTTTTCGGAAACCTCGGCTTCCTTGCGCTTCTTTCATTTCTCGTTCTCGGCGTTGCCTCGGATAAGGTCAAAAACTATAAAAAGGAAAAGAAGGGCGAATGCCGCACCTATTTTCAGGTCTTTGCCAACGCAGGGCCTGCGGCGGCCTGCGCCGTTTGCTACGGGGTCTATGCGCACCCCGCCTTCCTCATCGGCTTTCTTGCCGCAATGGGAGAAGCGCTGGCGGATACGCTTTCCTCGGGAATCGGCTCGCGTGATGCGCGCGTTTTCGATCTCTTCCGTATGAAAAAATGCGAGGTCGGTATGAGTGGCGGTATGTCCCTGCTCGGCACGGCGGCAGGCCTTGTCGGTGCGGTGCTGATGATGCTGCTTGGCCGATGCTTTGTTTATATCTCTCCCCGTCTTCTTATTATCGGCGGATGTGCCGCCTTCCTCGGTTGCATTTTTGATAGCCTGCTCGGCTCTCTTTTGCAGATCAAATACCGCTGCGTTGTCTGCAAAAGGATCACCGAAAGGGAAGAGCATTGCGCGAAGAAAACGAGCCGTATAAGAGGTATCGCCTTCTTTGATAACGATACGGTTAACTTTTTTTCCTCGTTTTTCTCTGCGGTTCTCGCTGTCATCCTGTCCTTTCTTTTGGCTTGATAGCCATATAAAAACGCCCGTATGGCAAACGGATGCCTAAAAGCGGCATCGCGCGCACCTTGCGGGTGTTTTCCTTGTAAGAAATCAAAAAAAGTAAACTTTTGTAGCAATATTTGCGGATTTTTCTCGCTTTGTCAGTATAAAAAGGAGTCTTAAATGAAAAAAGGAAATGCGTGGGCGCTTCTGCCCATCGGAATTTTTATCGTTCTTTATCTGGGGCTTGGAATCGTCTTTGAATACGGTATGCAGATCTCAATGGGATTTTATAGCATCCCCATCGTTGCCGTATTTCTTGTGGCGCTTTTTGTTGCTTGTCTGCAAAACCGCTCCCTTTCCCTCGATAAGAAGCTCGAAATTATGGGGCAGGGCATCGGTGATAAAAATGTCATCACGATGCTTCTCATCTTCCTTCTCGCGGGCGTTTTCGTCGGTGTTGTCGGAAGAAGCAGTGCAGAAAGCGTGGCCTATTTCGTTCTCTCCGTCGTGCCGCCGCAGTTTGCGGTTTGCGTGATCTTCTTGGTCAGCTGCTTTGTTTCCACGGCAATGGGAACCTCCGTCGGAACGATCACGCTTCTGACGCCGATTGCCGTTGCCTTGGCAACAACCTCCGGCTTCTCGCTCCCTCTTTGTGTCGGAACGGTCGTCGGTGGAGCAATGTTCGGTGATAACCTTTCCTTTGTTTCGGATACCACGATTGCCGCCTGCGGCGGTCAGGGCTGTGAGATGCGCGATAAATTCAAAACGAATTTTCGGATCGTTTTGCCCGCCGCCGCGCTCACGCTCGTTTTGATTCTCATTTTCTCTCTTCGTGCGGATATCAATCCCATCATCGAGAAGGAATACGAGCTTTTGCAGATTCTTCCTTATCTTCTCGTTCTGATCCTCGGCGTTGTCGGTGTCAATGTATTTCTCACCTTGATCGCGGGTATTCTTTCGGGTGCATTGATTATGCTCTCCACGGGAGCTGTCAGCTTCTTCGAGCTTGTTAAGAGCGTGGGTAGCGGCGTCAGTGGTATGTTCGAAACCGCAATGGTTGCCGTCCTCGTCTCCGCGCTTTGTGCTCTGATCCGTGAAGCGGGAGGCTTCGCGGCACTTTTGAACGGAATCCGCCGCGTATTCCGCGGAAAACGCGCAGGTCAGCTTGGTATAGGTCTGCTCGTCGGCTTGATGGATATTGCAACGGCGAATAATACCGTCGCCATTGTTATGGCCAACCCGATTGCATCGGAAATGGCAAGGGACTACGGTATTTCTCGTGCCAAAACCGCATCCATTCTCGATACCTTCTCCTGCATCTTCCAAGGCATTTTGCCGTACGGCGCACAAATGCTCGTTGCGCTCTCCGTTGTGGAAACGATGGGGCTCTCTCTCAGCGCCTTTGGCGTGATCTCGCATCTTTTCTATCCGATGCTTCTTCTTTTAAGCTCCCTCGTGTTTATGTTCTTCATCCCGAGCAGGGAAGAAAAATAATCCCTTGGTTTTCTAAAAGCGACCGCCCGAAAGAGCGGTCGCTTTTTTGATCAGGTTTTGCCTCGGAATTCCGATGGCGTCAAAGAGGTTGCCTTCTTGAAAATGCGCATAAAATGAACGTCGCTTTCGTATCCGCAGGATGCGGAAATAACCGAAACCTTTTCTCTTGTGAAGCGCAGAAGATATTTGGCGTATTCGATGCGGCTTTTCTGAATGTCCGCCGAGATGCTGATGCCGAAAAATTGCTTATACAAGTGCTGTATATAGGATCGGCTCATCTTCAGCCTTTGGGAAATCAAATCAACCGTCCAGTTGCTTTGCGGCGAAAGCTGAATCTCGGTGCGGAGCGCGCAAAGCGATCGGTATGCGGGGCTTTGCTTTTCCGCACTTTCCTGATGGAGTCTTTCGGATAACTTTAGAAGGATCAGATCGAAGTAGCGAAGGACGGTTTCCTCTCTGTGAATATTCTCTGAGTGCTTTTCCATAAAAATTGTTTTGATATAATGCGAAAATTCAACCGTTTCTCCGAGCGGTATAACCGTGTCAAAGGGAATTCCAAGCTCGGAAAATTTCTTTTCCTCGCCCTCGCAAAGATCGAAATGAATCCAGTCGTTCAGATATTCCTTTCCGCGCGCGCCGTAATGCTGTGGCGTTCCCTTCTTGAATATCAAGGCGCTGTTTATCGGCGCATCAATGCGTTTGCCACCGAGAATAAAGAATGCCTCCGAGCGGATAATCAAAAGAATGCAGTCTCCCGAGCCGTGCGGTCGGTCGATCAGAAAGTCCGAGGGATGTCGGTAATTGTATCCCGCCTCCGATATAATCATATCTCCTCCAAAAAGCACAAAAGATCAGTATAATAGCATTATACTCTATTGAAATTGTGTTGTCAAGATGGTATTGTAGAGGTGATAAAAAAATGAAGGAAGCAGTCGCAATGAAAACAAAAATCACGGCGAATAAAAAGTTCACCATCGGCGGCATTGACAGAAGGATATACGGATCTTTCATTGAGCATCTCGGTCGAGCGGTCTACGGCGGTATATATGAGCCGTCGCACTGCACGGCGGACGATCTTGGCTTCCGCACGGATGTGCTCAACCTTGTGAAGAAAATAGGCGTTCCGATCGTTCGCTATCCGGGCGGAAACTTTGTTTCGGGCTATAATTGGGAGGACGGAACGGGGGATAAGTCCAAAAG
This sequence comes from Eubacteriales bacterium, assembly GCA_045636085.1. GTDB lineage: Bacteria > Bacillota > Clostridia > Oscillospirales > CAG-272 > UBA1740. The sequence continues at coordinate 13,122 of JAZTWU010000070.1, read as the reverse complement.
ACCGCGCCGCATGGAGCTTGCCTGGTCCTCGACGGAAACGAACGAGGTTGGCATCGATGAGTTTCAGGCTTGGGCAAAGCGGGCGGATGCGGAGATAATGATGGCCGTTAATCTCGGAACGAGAGGGGCAGACGATGCGCGCAACTGCGTTGAATATTGCAATTCCGAAACGGACACCTATTATGCCAATATGCGCCGCAAAAACGGATTTGATAAGCCCTTTGGGATCAAGGTTTGGTGCCTCGGAAACGAAATGGATGCTTCTTGGCAGATCGGGCACAAAACGGCGGAGGAATACGGCCGCCTCGCCACCGAAACGGCCAAGGTGATGAAATGGGTGGATCCCTCGATCGAGCTGGCAATTTGCGGTAGCTCGGGTGCTTGGATGATGACCTTCGGCGAATGGGAGCTCACCGTGCTGGATCACGCATATGACTATGTGGACTATATCTCGCTTCACCAATATTACGGAAACTATGAAGGTGACACCGAGAAATTCCTTTCCTTCTCCGAGGAAATGGATCAATATATAAAGAGCGCCGCCGCCATCTGTGATGCCGTGAAGGCAAAAAAGAAGTCGAAGAAAACCGTCAATCTCTCCTTTGATGAATGGAATGTCTGGCTGATCAAGGAAAATGAATCGAAAAGGGGAGAGAAGTGGGAGGTCGCTCCGCATCTTCTTGAGCAGGAATATACCTTTGAGGATGCTCTGCTTGTCGGCTGTATGCTGATGACCCTGCAAAATAACTGTGACAGAGTGAAAATGGCTTGTCTTGCGCAGCTCGTCAATGTTATCGCTCCGATTATGACGGAAAATGGCGGAAAAGCTTGGCTTCAAACGATTTTCTATCCCTATATGTATGCTTCTCTCTATGGAAACGGCGAAGCGCTCCGCACCGTCGTTGAGGGAGATACCTATGCAACGGGGGCGATCCCGAGCGTTCCGTATCTTGCCTCCAGCGTGATCTATAACAAGGAAAGCGAAGAGATCGTGGTGTATGCGGTAAACCGATCGCTCACGGAGGATATGGAGCTTGCGCTTTCTCTGGAGGGCTTTGAAAATCCGAAGCTTATCGAGCATATTGAGCTTTATTCGGAGGATCTGAAGGCAACCAACGGCAAAGAGAAGGAAAGCGTTTCTCCTCGTGCCGTTGCCGAAAGCGGGGAAGCGTGTGTATGTCTGAAAAAGCATTCCTGGAATATGTTGAGATATAAGGTCGGCTGATTTTTTGCTCGAAGAAAATAACGAAAGAAGGAAATAGATATGAAAAGATTTGACCATGTTGTCGTCGTCGGAATTGACGGCGTTGGCGGCTTTGTCAAGCAGGCCGACACACCGAATTTTGATAAAATTTTCGAGAACGGAGCAAAAACCTATAAAGCGCTCTCCTGCTTTCCAACGGCAAGCGCCGAGTGCTGGGGTGCGATGCTCACGGGCGTAGGCCCTGAGTTGCATAAATTAACGATGGCCACGGTGAAGGAAAAGCCCTATCCCGAGGATTCCGCCTTTCCCACGGTGTTTAAAAGGATCAAAGAAGCGTTCCCCGATGCAGAGCTTGGCTCGTTTTGTGATTGGTGGCCGATCACGAGCGGCATCGTTGAGCAGAGCCTTTGCGTTGCAAACGATTCGGGAAACGATCGCGTTCTCACCGATAAGATCTGCGCTTATATAAAATCCAAAACCCCAACCTTCCTTTTCATCCAATACGATAGCGGCGATTATGTTGGCCACGATCAGGGCTATGGCTCTGAAGCGCATCTTCAGCAGATTCATAAGCTGGATGGCTTTTTGAAGGAAGTATACGATGCAACTCTGGATGCAAAAATGGAAAACACCCTCTTTATCGCAATTTCCGATCACGGCGGCACGGCTTGGGACGGAAAAACGGGTAGACCTTGGGATGGAAAGACCGCCACGCACGGCGGCTGGAGCGAGGTTGAAAGATTCGTGACCTTCGCCGCCGTCGGTAAGGGCGTTTGCAAGACCGAGATCGCGAGGGTGAATATCCGCGATCTCGCGGCGATCGTGCTCTATGCCTTCGGCATCGAAGCTCCCTCCTTCGATGAATCGGGATGGACCTCACAGATCCCCGAAGGCCTTTTCGATGATCCCGATATCCCCGCATACCGCGATATTTCTCACCTCGTCGCCCCCAAAGGCTGAAAATCCTAAAATACAAATAAAGGAAGAAATGAAACGGCGGATGCGCAGTCTGTCCGAGGGTGAGTTCCGCCGGGCGGACATGGATATGTATTATCCCGTAAGCGGATTGCAATGATCCGCACATATAAACAAAAAAAGATCCGTCCCGAGTGCTGCAAATCCTGCGCACAGGGCGGATCTTTTTTTTGGGTGCTGTCGGTAGACGAAATTTTAACCTCAAAGCGAGATTAAATTATATCCAAGCGGTAGTCTTGTATGATTGGATGACCTGAAATGGCCGTGCTGAAATGTATCGTTGTCGCAAGCCAAAAAAACAATAAAGCAAAAACCGCCCTTGACAACCGCCCCTGAATGTGCTATAATAATTTCACGAACGCGAGTTCGCGTAAAAGAAAAGCACGGAGGAAAAAGGGAATGGAGAAGCGCACCTATATTGCCATTGATTTAAAATCTTTTTATGCCTCTGTGGAATGTGTGGAGCGCCGCCTCGATCCGTTAACGACCAATCTGGTCGTTGCCGATGCGAGTCGAACGGATAAAACGATCTGTCTTGCCGTATCTCCAAGCCTGAAATCGCACGGCGTTGCCGCGAGACCGCGGCTCTTCGAGGTGATTGCAAAAGTCAATGCGATCAATAACCAAAGAAGATGGAGCGCACCGGGAAAAAAACTCGTCGGCGCAACCTTCAATAACACGATCTTATGCGAGGATCACTCGCTTGCGCTGGATTATATCGTTGCGCCGCCGCGCATGGCGCTGTATATTGAATACAGCACGAAAATCTACGGCATCTATCTGAAATATTTTGCTCCCGAGGATATCCATGTCTATTCGATTGACGAGGTTTTCATCGATGCCACAGGCTATCTGAATACCTATAAGCTTTCCCCGCGGGCGCTGACGATGCAGGTGATCCTGGACGTCCTGAAGGCAACGGGCATCACCGCCACGGCAGGGATCGGAACGAATTTGTATCTTAGCAAGGTGGCAATGGATATCGTTGCCAAGCATATTGCTCCCGATAAAAACGGCGTGAGGATCGCAGAGCTTGATGAGCTCGGCTATCGGCGCATGCTTTGGGAGCACCGTCCGCTCACGGATTTCTGGCGCGTCGGCATCGGATATACGAAAAAGCTTGAGGCAAACGGAATGCACACGATGGGGGATATCGCGCTCAAATCCATCGAGAACGAAGCGCTTTTATATAAGCTTTTCGGGATCAACGCGGAGCTTCTGATCGACCATGCATGGGGCTTTGAGCCCTGCGGGATGGAGCATATCAAATCCTATCGTCCGCTCTCAAACAGCCTGAGCACGGGGCAGGTGCTGCAATGCCCGTATGAATACGAAAAGGCAAGGCTGATCACGCATGAAATGTGCGATCTTCTCGTTTTGGATCTTGTGGAAAAGCATATCGTCACCAATCAGATCGTCTTAACGGTTGGTTATGATGCGGATTGCCTGAAAAAGGGAAGGGTGAGCTATTCGGGCGAGATCACGGTGGATTATTACGGCAGAGCCGTGCCCAAGCACGCACACGGAACGGTCCATCTCTCCGAGTATACCTCCTCCACGAGTGAGATCGTCAGCCAAACGCTTTCGCTTTTTTCGCGGATCGTAAACGATATGCTTCCCGTGCGCAGGATCAATGTCACCGCCTGCAATCTTGCGGACGAGTCGGTGCGCGGAAGGCCGTGTGCGCCCGAGCAGATGGATATGTTTACGGACTATGATGCCATAGACCGTAAGCGCAAGGCACGTGAGGCAGCGTACGATCGGGAGAAGCACCGTCAGAGGGCAATGATCGCCATCCGCAAAAAGTTCGGCAAGAATGCCATTCTTAAGGGTCTGAACTTTGAGGAGGGTGCAACCACGATCGAAAGAAATCTGCAGATCGGAGGGCATAAGGCTTGAACGAAAAGTATGAAAAAATCGTTAGACTTTCGCATAAGCGGTCCGAAATGCGAAAACCCATGTCCCTGCACGATCGGGCAGCGCAGTTCGCTCCGTTCGCGGCGCTGACGGGCTATGAAGCATCCATAGAGGAGCAAAGAAGGCAAACGGCGCAGCGCATCGCGCTGGACGAATATGAGATCGAGTGCCTGAACCGCAAGCTGCAGCTGCTCGCCGAGCATCCGGGACAGATCAGGGTCGCGATTACCTATTTCATCCCCGATGCAAGAAAAAGCGGCGGCGCGTACGTCACAAGGGTCGGCAGGGTAAAGGAGCTGGATCTGTATCAAAAGGCAGTCATCCTGCGGGATAAAACGAGCATTCCCATAGAGGAGATCATCCATATCGAGGAGGTGGTTTCATGAGACCGAGAAACGAAGAAGCAAAAGAAGAGATCTATGCGTTTGTCAATATGTATATCAAGCGGTTCGGCGCCAGTCCGAGCACGCAGCAGATCGCCGATCACTTGAAAACAACGAAATCCTGCGTCTCCAAATATGTAAATCGACTGATAGAGGAGGGGCGCATGGAGAGGAGCGGTCGATATCAGCTCGTCACGGTGCAAAATCGCTTTTCGCCCTATCAGATGCCCGTGATCGGTGCTGTATCCTGCGGTAAGCCTCGGCTCGCCTTCGAGGATGTCAAGGGCTATATTCCGCTGGATGCCTCGCTTTCCAAGGGCGAATATTTCGGTCTGATCGCAGAGGGAAGCTCTATGATCGAGGTTGGCATCCATAGCGGCGATATCGTCTTTGTAAGAAGGCAGGAAACGGCAGACGATGGGGATATCGTTGTCGCCCTTGTCGAGGATGAGCGCACAGGTGAGCTGACGGCAACGCTGAAGCGCTTTTTCCGAGATAGGGAAAATAAGCGCTATATCCTGCATCCCGAAAATAAAGCGCTTGAGGATATCATTGTCGATCACGTCCGCATCCTCGGTAAAGCCGTCAGGATCTATAAGAATATCGAACAATACCCAATATAAAGTAAAAGCGACCGCACCTGTTGGTACGGTCGCTTCCATTATCCCTCACGGGCACAGCAGGTGAGGAAAGTGTTTTGACTTTGGAAAAGAAATTCAGCGGTTAAAATCAGCCGCCCCACTTGATGGAGTTCTCGTAGGACTCAACCATCTTCGAAGGTGATCGCAAGCGCGAATAAAACGCCCGTAGGGGCGAAGCCGTTTGTGCGCTGAGAATTTTTTCGCAGACAAGAAAGGCTTCGCAGATAATACGCGGGTATTCTCAAAAAGCCTGCCGCAGGATGCGAGAAAATTGTCAAGCAAAAACCGTTTTGGTTTGCGCTTGCGCTCGCCCAATCTGTCCACCGATAGAACCTGCCTGCTTAGAGGTAGGGTCACCGTTGTAGCCTTCTTAGAGGTTTGCCTTGCGCTATTCCAATATAGCCGCAGAAAGCGACCGCACCGGTTGGTACGGTCGCTCTTTCTTTCCCTCACGGGCACAGCAGGTGAGGAAAGTGTTTTGACTTTGGAAAAGAAATTCAGCGGTTAAAATTAGCCGTTGTTCTTGATGGAGTTCTCGTAGGACTCAACCATCTTCTTAACCATCTGTCCGCCGATAGAACCTGCCTGCTTAGAGGTGAGGTCACCGTTGTAACCGTCCTTAAGATTTACGCCGACCTCGCCTGCAGCCTGCATCTTAAACTTGTTCATAGCAGCCTTTGCTTCGGGAATGTTGTTCTTAGCCATAAGACTTTGATCTCCTGTGTTTTTTTAAAAATCTATATTCAATCGAGCCTAAGGTCGCCTTGATCTCGCCCACGGCTCGATCGCAACTCCTTGACTCTGTTGTTATTGTGTCTCGTTCTCGGAATTTTATCAAAGGCAATTTATGGCTTTATTTTGGTCTCAAAATTATGATTCGAGTATTTTGGAAATTCCAAAGAAATAATGCGCCGCTCTCCAAATGCTTCCATTTTGTATTGACAGCAACCGTATTAAGTGCTATAATATTTCGCGTGTCGAAAATATGCAAATAAAGTATTTTGTTGGGGTGGCAGTTATGGGTGATAATTCAACGCTCGGAATGCTTATAAGCTTTATAGCGATGGCATTTGCGATGATTTCATACTTTGTGAAGAATAAAAGAATGTATCTCGTATTCCAAGCGACGTGTATCGTATTTCTCGTTTTATCCTATGGTGTGATAGGGCAGTTCTTTGCGATGATCGGGTTGTTTATTTCCTTGATTCGCGCTCTTGTTTTCTTTTGGTATGAAAACAAGGACAAAAGAGCACCCATTTGGATCTCTGTCGCTATTAGTATTGCCACCTGTGCGGCATATGTAGTAGTGAATTTGATGATACTGAAAACCGCACGCCCCTTAGATCTTCTCCTTTTGTGCGCAAGTATAATGTATGCCTTCATTTTCAGAGTCAGAAATCTGGAGTTGGTTCGGTATACAATGCTTATGCCAACGGTGCTTTCCGTTGTATATAACGCTTTGATCAGCGCACCGATCTTCCTTGTTTTGTCATATGGATTTGAGGGAATCGCCAATGCCGTTTCCATACTCCGTTATCATATCATTCCAAGATACAAAAAACGTATTCAAAATAGCAGTTCCTTTATATAATAAATTGCAAAAAATCTTTTCTAAAAACCGATAGCCGAGGAGAATCTATGAAGTTTAAGCCAAACCCGTTGCTTTACGGAGCGTGCGGCGATTTTTTAAGCACCTTTAGACTTGCAATACGGATGAGAGACGAGGTGGATTATGATCTTTTGTCTCAATCCGTCGAGAAGGTAATGGTGCGTTATCCGTATTTTTGTGTTTTTCCCGAATGTGAAGAAGAGAATATTGTGTTGCGCCATAATAGCCGTCCGATGCCCGTTTTTCCTGACGATCGCGCTGTGACGCTGGGAAGCGAGGAAAGCAGAGGGCACCTGATTTCCTTCGGTTGCAAGGATAACACTATTTTTATCGATTGCAGTCACTATCTTGCCGATGGAATGGGAGTCGATCCTCTGATGAAAAGCTTGCTCTTTGCGTATGTTTCCGAGCGATACGGGGCAGAGGGCTTGGAAACCGAGCGGATCAGAATGCCCGAAAGCCCGATTTGCGAAGGGGAGCACGCCTGTCCCTTTCCCGATACCGCGATAGATGCAGAGGATCTCTGCGCTCTTCCCAAGGCGCCCGAAGAAGCATATGGCTTGGATCCGCTTGCGTTTGATGCGGAGGGGTTATACGCCTATCACCTGCATATTCCGCAAAAGGATATGATGGCGAAGGCAAGCTCATCGGACGGTAGCCCTGTCTCCTTTATTTCGGTCTTGCTTTATCGAGCGCTTCACAGGCTTGACGGCAGTATCGATAAGCCCGTCGTAGCGCACGTGCAGCATCAGTATCGCGCCGCGTTGCGCACGCCTATGAGTCACCATAGCCTTGTCAACTATATTCCCGTGTCGTTGCAACCGCGCCTTAGCAAATGGGATGTTGAAAAGCAGAATACTATCGTGCGCGGCCAAGTAATCCTCAAGGGCAGTAAGGAGGCCGATATTGCATCGGTCAACCGATTGATCGAGGCGTTTCCGAGTGCATCCACGCTTACCGAAAAGAAGGAAGCAATGTCCGACTATGCAAAAAAGAGTATACTCGGAAAAACCTTCGGTATCAGCTATGTGGGAAAAATGGATTGGTGCGGACTTGAGCGCTATGTCGAGGATCTTCACGCCTATATCGGCGAAAAAGATACAAAAAATATGCTTCTCATCGAGGTAATGACCGTTGGAGAGGACTTTTCTTTGACCTTTATGCAAAGCGGCCGCGGTGAAAAATACCTGAATGCCTTTATGGATGAGATCCGTTTGCTTCATATCCCCGTCCGCTTGGTCGGCGAGGAAAGATATAATCTTTGCAATACTGATTTAACGATAAGTAAACAATATCATTCTTTCTTCTCCTGAATTGCTTCACGCGCTTCTTGAAATTGCAATTGAATTCGAGGGAAAAAACGATAACTAAAACGATACATCCAAAGCATAAGCGAAAAAAGGGTGCGCGAGAAATCGCGCACCCTTTTTTATGGTAAGGTATTACTTTTCGTTATTATCGGCGGTGAAGTGGCTGATCGCATAGGTCGCCGCCACGATGATTCCGATGATGATAAAAACGCCGAGCATACCAACGCCCATATATTTCAGATTTTTGATGAATTCAATAGGTTGAAACTGCATAATATCCTCCCGCTATTTTAACTGAAGAAGCCGAGAATGAGCGCGCCCGCAATGACGGAGGCGATCTGTCCCGAAACGTTTACGCCGATCGAGTGCATAAGAAGGAAATTCTGGTTATCCTCCTCAAGGCCCATTTTGTGAACGATTCTGCCGGACATCGGGAAGGCAGAGATTCCCGCCGCGCCGATCATCGGGTTAATGAGGGGTTTTCCGAGAAGCTTCATAACGAGGTTGTAAAGTTTTGCAAAGAGAACGCCGCCGGCGGTGTCAACGATGAATGCCACGAGGCCGAGCCCCATAATGAGAAGCGTTTCAAATGCAAGGAATTGGCTTGCGTGCATATTGAAGGCGATCGTGATGCCGAGAAAGATCGTGACGAGATTGGCGAGCACCTTCTGCGCGGTTTCGGAAAGCGAATCCAGAACGCCGCATTCTCTGATCAGGTTTCCAAACATCAAAAATCCGATCAGCGAGCCTGCAGAGGGAACGAAAACGCAAGCAACGATGGAGATAATGATGGGGAAGAGGATCTTCGTGGTCTTGCTGATCTTCTTTTCCGCATAAGCCATACGGATCATTCTCTCGTTTTTTGTGGTGAGAAGACGGATCACGGGCGGCTGAATGATCGGAACGAGCGCCATATAGGAATAGGCCGCAACCGTAATTGCGCCGACGTAATTCGAGCCAAGCGCATTGGCAACAACGATCGATGTTGGGCCGTCTGCCGCGCCAATGATGGAGATAGAGGCGGCATCCTTAATGTCGGGGAAGAATACCGCTGCCGTGCAAAGCGTAAAGAAAATACCAAATTGCGCAGCCGCACCGAAGATCATCAGCTTGGGATTGGAAAGCAGGGGGCCAAAGTCGATCATGGCACCGATGCCGATGAAGAGAAGGAGAGGGAAGAGCTCGTTTGCAATTCCCGCATTGTAGAGCTCATGCAAGGGCTCTGCGATGCCTTTATAAACGGAAACGGTCTTTTCAACGATGTGTGCAGGATCGGCACAGCAGAGATTCGTAGCCGTTTCTCCCAAAACCTCGCCGCAGATCGAGCAAATTTTCTGCACCTCCTGCGAAATAACGCCGGGAAAATTCATCAGGATCGCGCCGAAGCCGATCGGCAGAAGAAGCGTCGGCTCCATCTGTTTTTTGATGGCCAGATAGATCAGAACTCCGCCGAGGATCCACATTAGCATCATCTGCCAGCCATTGCCTTTAAAAAGCTCCAAAAAAGGGCTGAATAAATTTAAAAGCTCTTTCATTTGTTTACCTTTCTGTTGCAATATTTATAGTTCTTTTTTTGCCTTATAAATCATACCACGGTTTTGGTTAAGACGGAGCAAAGATATTGCCCGAATTTAAGAAAAAGCGGATGCTTATCCCCTCATACGGTAGCCAACGCCAACCTCGTTGATAATATAACTCGTTTCGCCCGGGCGTGCGCCGAACTTCTTGCGGATGTTCGCCATATTCACCTGAAGCTTTTTGATGCTTGCTTCGTCGGGAAATTCGCGCCAGATTGCCTTGATGATCGCGGCGTAGGTCATCATCTTGCCGCAATGCTCGGAAAGAAACGCGATGATATTGTATTCCGTCTGTGTCAGTCGGATCTCCTGCTTGGCAATAAAAACCATACGGGCATCGTAATCGATCACGAGATCGTCAACGGTGAACTTCTTTCCGGGTAGCCGCCCCTCTGCGGCGGCGTGGCGGTTGGCGCGCAGAGCCGTCCGAACGCGCGCGAGAAGCTCATCGGAGCCAAAGGGCTTGGTAATGTAGTCGTTCGCGCCCATATCCAAAAGCCGAACCTTTTCGCATTCCTCGCTTCTGGCCGATAGAATGATCACGGGCGTCAGATCGCTTGCTCGAAGCTCCTTGAGAAAAAGACTTCCGTCTTTGTCCGGAAGGCCGAGGTCGAGTATCACGAGATCCGGCACGTGCGAGGTGTAAAGCGCCTTCGCCATTTCGCAGCTTCGTGCGGTGATCACGCGGTAATCGTTGGCCTCCAAAAGTGCTGAAACGAAGGTTTGAATATTGATTTCATCCTCAATGAAAAGGATCTTGTATTTGTTGTTATTCATTACTTTTCTCCTCTTTTGTGGAAAGCGTGAATCGAAAAATCGCGCCGCCCCCCTTTGCATTTTCTGCCGTGATGCTACCGCCGTGCGCCTTGACGATGGTGGCACAAACGGAAAGCCCGATGCCCGCATTTCGTCCGTTTGCATCGGAGGTCGGGGTGGATTGGCTGTTGTATCCCAAAAAGATCGAATCCAGCTTATCCCGATCTATCCCGCATCCGTCATCCGAAATTTCGAAGATGGCTTTGCGGTCGATCGTGAAAACGCGCAAGGAAAGCCTCGTGAAGCCCTTCGCGTGATGCACGGCGTTTTCCAGTATATTGATGATCACCTGCTCGATAAGGATTGCATCCATAGGGATCAGTATCAGATTGTCGGGCAGATCCAGCTCCACGGCTTGCGTCGGATAGCGTTTTTTGAATTTCAGAATCACCGAGTCGATCAGCTCCTCAAGCACGGTGGGAGTTTTCATAAGCTTCACGCTGCCGCTGTCAATGCGTGTAACGGAGAGAAGGTTTTCCACAAGGCGGATCAGCCATTCGGAATCCTCCTTAATACTCACGGCCATTTGAAGCTTTTGCGTGTCGTTTAATTTTTCGTAGTTTTCGATGATCGAGGAGCTGGCGCCGTAGATCGTCGTAAGCGGCGTGCGCAAATCGTGGGAAACGGCGCGAAGAAGGTTCGCACGCATACGCTCGGTTTCGCCCTCCGCCTTCAGCACCTGCCAATGCTTGAGCTTCGTCGTGAGCGTGCTCGTCAGAAAAGAGATCACGAGCATAACAATTGCGGAGAAAACGCTCTCGGGAACCGAAAAATCCATATGGAAATAGGGGGAAGTGAAGGCATAGTTGATAGCGATCACGCTGAGAAGAGTGGAAACGATTCCGTACCAAAAGCCGTCGGTTAAAAGCGATATAAGAAAAATCGAAAATGCAAAAAGCGTGGTCACGTGCTCGGATATGTCCAGCTCGTTTTGCAATAAAATTCCGCATCCAAAGGATGCCGCCCAAATCAATAAGGTCAACAGAGAATCCTTGATATATTTATTCATAGATTGCTCCTTTTTGGATTTTCATTTCATTATATCATAAAAGAGATTAAGATGCGGCAAAGCATTGCTCCAAAAATAAGAATGGCTATATAGCATTATATATCCCGCGCAGGAGAAAATCAATCCTTCTCTTCGTTTTTCTTTTTCGGAAAATGCAAAACCGTCTTGCAATTGAAGGCGGTCTATGCTATAATCGTTTCGTAGAAAACCAAAGGAGAATTGGTATGTTCGAAAAAACGAGAGAATTCTGTGATTCCTTTCTTCCGCTCGGTCTGCCCGGCTTCGATCTTATCGTATATTATAAAGGCAAATGCATCCTTCGGCATATGAATGGATACAGCGATCTTGAAAATAAGGTGAAAATGTCGGGAAATGAGAGATACAATGTCTATTCCTGCTCCAAGGTGATCACCTGCGTTGCCGCAATGCAGCTCTTCGAAAAGGGGCTTTTCTCCTTGGAGGATAAGCTTTCCGATTATATGCCTGAATTTGAAAAAATGACGATTGCCGAAAGCGGAGAGATCCGCGAAGCGAAAAAGCCCATCCTTGTCAAACATCTGTTTGAGATGACGGCAGGATTTTCCTATAACTGCAATTCAATGCGCATCCGTGAAGGAATTTCGGCAACGGGTGGAAGATGTCAAACCCGTGATATGATGCGCTATCTCGCAAAGGATCCCTTGATCTTCGAGCCGGGAGAACGCTGGCAATATAGCCTTTGCCACGATGTGCTTGCCGCCTTTGTCGAGGTGGTTTCGGGTGAAAAATTCGAGATCTATGTAAAAAAGAATATTTTTGATGTGGCAGGAATGGAGGAAACCACATTTATGCTTCCCGCCGAGGAGCTTGAAACGGTTGCTCCGCAGTATATCTTTAAGGATGGGGAAGCCAAAAACATCGGCAAGGATATTGCCTTCTATAAAATCGGTAGCGAATATGCCTCCGGTGGTGCAGGCTGTATCTCCACGGTGGAGGACTATATGAGATTCCTTGAGGCTTTGAGAAATCATAAGCTTCTGAAAAAGGAAACCCTCAATTTGATGGTGACGGATCGCCTTTCTCCTCAGCAAAAAACGACCTATTGGACGGAGAAAACGCACGGCTATGGCCTCGGTGTCCGTTGCCCGAAGGGGGATGCGAGATATGAGGATTTTGGCTGGGGCGGTGCGGCCGCGGCCTATCTTGCGGTGGATATGGAAAACGAGATCAGCCTGTATTTCGGCGCGCATATGCTCTCTGCGCCTATTCAGGGCTTGCGCTCGATGCTGTATCGCTTTGTCAGAGCCGAGCTTCTCGGTTCCGAGGCGTTTTCCGATATCAATCGCGATTTGAAGGAAATCCATAATTACACCTTGACCTACTGATAAAAAATCATAATTTTCAAGGCAATATCGGATAAAAATGCTCCGATATTGCCTTGTTTTTTTCAAAATACGCCCATTTCAGATATTTTTTCAAAAAATCCCAATTTTTTTCAAAAAAGGTATTGACAAACGGGAATGGATTTGATATAATAGTCAAGCCCGCCTAAAGAGGGTAGGCGCTTGCTCTTTGAAAATTGGACAACAAAGGAAATTTTTTAGCACATGTAAGTGCGAAAGAATCTCGTTAATGTTTTCTTGGGAAACCGAGAAAGCACTCTTTGAAAAAAACTCAACAAAGTAATAAAAGATAGTCAGAA
>JAZTWU010000069.1:0-10267 GCA_045636085.1 Eubacteriales bacterium | reverse complement strand
ATAGGTGCAGGCGGGCGGCGCGACGGGTGCGGCGTCCGCGGTGGCGACCCTTTTTTTATAGAGCAAAATCAGAAAGAAAACGCCGAGCCCGACGATTGCAAGCACCGTGAGCGAAAGAAAAAGCGTACCCTCAGCGGCAGGCGGCAGGCGGTATATACGCTTCACGGCGCCGCCCTCAATTTTTACCTCATAATCGGAATTTTCAAAGAAATATTCCACGCCGCTCCCTGTTTCTCGGTAAAAAAGTCCAAGATCCTCCCCAGAAAGCACCACGCCCTCGGTGATACGGTAGGCAGGCAAGGAGAAATCCTCTCCAAGATAAAGGACGGTATCCTCAATCCGAACCGAAACGGGGAGCGGCCGGATCTCGAAAACAACGCGTGCCTGCGCCGCGCCGCTCTGCTCAAACCGATAATTCTGCGGATCGAAAAGGCAAAGCGTTACCTCGTATTTGCCCGCACGTATGACCTGCGGCGCATCCTGCACAAAATAAATCGAGGAAGGAGCAAACGAGGGGGATTGTACCGCGCCGCTATACACGGCGGCAGAAGGGCTTGGCAGGGGCACGGACATTTTTTCGACCGAAACCGTATAGGTCAGCCGATCGGGCCCCTCGTAATTTTCCGTATCGTATTGAAGAAGCGCCGTCACCGTGTGCTCCCCGGCCGAAAGAATACGGTTTCCGATATAGGAGCTGACCGAAACCGCGCTCGGCAGTCCCGAAAGCGTGATCTCTCTTTCCTCTCCGTCATACACCCAGCCGACCTCGCTCCAGAGGGCGGCGGAAAGATCCAAGGGCGCGCGAAGCACAGAAAGCGCGATCGGCAGAGTTGCCCCGCCATACCGCAGTATCACCTCTGCATCCCCCGCAAGAAGGCAATGGCCGCCGCGCACATACTCTACCGAGAGCTCGGAGGCCGCCACGGCGCGGGTGCTACCGTCCGCCATTGTGGCAACGATCTCCGCTCCGTCCGTGACAAACGCCTCGAAGGCGAAATAGGAAAGCTTATCCGGCAAACGGCTGAGCCGAAGGGCCGAGACCGTGAGCGGGCGGATCTCAAAGCGCAAAAGCGACGAGCACAAAGCGCTCACGCTCGGACTCTCCTCAACATAGGCCTGCACGAAATAGCTCCCCACCGCCGTGGGGCACGGAATTTCGCATTTGCCCGCCGCATCCGAAAAATACCGAAAGCGAACCTCACCAAAACGCGCATAGGCGCGCGGCGCAGGGCTTTCGCCCTCATACGGAAAAGAGAGGGTGAGCGGTGCCGTAAAGGAATTTTCCGCGCGCTCCACGGTATAGGGCAGATACAAAAGCGACCCGTCCTCCGAAAGCGAGCCGAGCCCCTGCTTAAAGGCCGTGTTTTCCTTATCCCGCAGGCGAAGCACGGCGCAGTATTCTCCTGCCTCGACGGCGCCGCTGTTTTCATAAACCTCATAATCCTGCGCGGAATACAGGGGCGGATATTGGCGATATCCCGTATAGACCAAGGGGGGAATTTTCTCAATCTCCACCGTCTTTTTTGCGACCTTTATCCGCACGGTATCCGTCACCGCTTCGCTTGTTTTTCCATTATATGTAAATGTTACTTTACAATAATAGTATCCCGAGTCTGAAACAAAGCGCACAGGGAGCGAGGCGGCCGCCGATGCAAGAAGCTCTCCGTTTTTATACCAAGCGAAGGAATAATGCCCCTTTTCCTCCAATGGGTGAAAAAGAGAATCCAAAGAAATATATTGCACCTCGCCGCTATAAACGAGTGAGCGATCCACGAGCTTCACCTGCGGCGGCGCCGGCTCCTCCTCCGCGGCAAGCACAGGCCCGCCCAAAAGAAGAACCATTGCAAAAAGAAGAAAAACGAACAACCGCCCCTTACCTTTTTCGCCCGACATATCATTTCCTCACATTTCCGTTTTTTCATAATTATACCAATTTTTGGAAATTTTATCAAGAAACGGCGCGTTGAAATATCGCAGGATCTGCGTTTTTTCGCACACCTTGACAGGCGCGCGGTTTTTGTGTAAAATATATAATATCAATACGCTTGGGAGATTTTTATGAACGAGTTTATATTGCCCGTGCGCGTGGACACGCACGACCTGGATTTCAACGGCGTTTGCCGCGCATCCGCCCAGCTCCGCTTTATGCAATCCGCCGCGCAGGCACAGCTGACGGAGGGCGGTATGTCCTACAATTATTTGCGGGATATGAACCGCGCCTTTATTATCAGCCGCATCCGTCTGGAGCTTGACGCGCCCGTTTATCCCTACGAGCATCTTGACGCCATCACCTTCCCCTGCGAGAGCCGCGGATACAGCTTTCTGCGATGCTATCAATTGAATCGCGGCGGCGAATGCATCGGGCGCGCCGTTTCGGTCTGGGCTCTGGTGGACACGGAGAACAAATCCCTCGTACGCGTTAACGATTTTGCGCTGAATCTTCCGCTTCTTCCCCCTCTGGATCTCACGCTTTCGCACATCCGTATGCCCTCGGAGCTTTGCGAGGTTGGCACCTACACCGTTTCCTACGCGGACACCGATCAGAATATGCATATGAACAATACGCGCTACCCCGATATTTTTGCAAACTTCCTTCCAATGCAGGGCGTGCGCATCCGCGCGATCTCCATCAGCTATCTTGCGGAAGCACCGATGGGCGAGGTGCTTCGCGTTTTCCGATGCGAGCAGGACGGCGTTTTCTATTTCCGCACCCTGCGCGCGGACGGGAAGGTAAACGCCGAAGCACAGATCGAGCTTGCAAAATTATAAATTGCAAATCTTGCTTTTTTCTTGCATACTTGCATTTTTTAGTGAAAAAATCGTTTTTTCACTTCTTTTTCACTTGCATTTCAAAAAAGAAGATGCGTACATTCCCTCATTTCGGGCAGTCGCATCTTCTTTTTTTTCCGTTTTTTCGCGCAAAAGAGCAATTTTTGCAATACTCGGCGTATATGGAAGAATCCGAAAGGACGGGTATGCAGGAAAGCTTTACACCACTGATACGCCGCTTTGTGCTACAATAGATTTCACGGCACAAAAAAACGCCGCGGCGCTAAGCGATCCTTGGGATCTCAGCGCATCCTCGCCCTTGGGCGGGAGAATGGAGATTTTTATGAAGCAATCCGAAAAGCTGCACACCGTGACGGTGCGCACAGATACCGTGCAGGAGGATGCGCTCACTCTGCGCTATACCCTTTTCTGCAGCGAAAATTTACATACGGCCCACCACCGCGCGCCCCTCTATTCCATCCGCGCGGAGATTCTCTTGGAAAACGAAGCCACCGAGACAGCGGAACTGAACGATACCTTTGCCGATCCCGGCCACGCGCTGATCTTTTACGAGCTCTGCCGCACGCATCGCGTTCTCCCCATCCATCTTTGCGAGGTGCGTGAGGACTTTGAGCACTGAAAAAATGCGCTCCTCCCCCTCGTTTTTTCCTTATTTTACAAAGGAAAAGGCCGTTTTTTGTCTATATTCTCCAACCGCCGAAATTCGGCGGTTTTTTTATTTTCAAAAGCCCTTGACTTTCCTTATTTTTTATGATAGTCTACCATTATAAGATGCGCGTCGCGCGCGTTTATAACAAGAATAAAAAGAGGAATTATTATGATCAACATTTTATACGCCTCCTCCCACGTTACGATGGATTATGCGGCCAAGGAGCTGAAGAAATATCTGGACAAGGTGACGGGCACGCTCGGCTTTGCCAAGCTTAAGAGGGTGGACGCACTCCCCGAAAAGGCGGGCGAGGGCGAGATCCTTCTCGGCCTTCTTGCGGATTTCGGCCTTTCCACCGATGAGGTTGAGGATCCGATGCTCGATGATGTGATCGATGCTTCGATCAAGGGCGGCTCGGGCTATATTGCCGGTTCGAACGAAAGATCCGTTCTTTTTGGCGTTTACGACTACTTTAAGTCTATGGGCTGTCTTTGGGTTCGCCCCGGCCCGTTCGGCGAAAAAATCGTCTCCTGCGACGTGATGAAGCACGACTTCACCTTCCACAAGAAGGCCGACGTGCGTTTCCGCGGTGAATGTCTGGAGGGCTCTCCGAGCTACGAGCATATCTACGCGACGATCATTTTCGCACCCAAGGTTCATATGAACCTCTTTATGATGGAAAACATCGTTCCCTATAACTATATGAGCCGCTGGTATCGCCATTCGCAGAACACCTTCCTTCCCAACGAGGACATCGGCTACGAGGGATGCAAGGGCCTGATTGAGCGACTGGAGAAGGATCTGGAGATGGTTGGCCTGCAGTTCCACGCGCTTGGCCACGGCTACATCACTGCGCCTTGGGGCGTTTACCACCGCATTTCCGGCCAGCCCTACGAAACGCCCAAGGAGATGGACGAGGCAATGGCACTCGTGAAGGGCAAGAGAGGCCTCTATGCAAGCTCCCCCTTCTTCACGCAGTTCTGTATGGGCGACGAAAGGGTTATGAATATCGAGGTGGAATGGCTCGTTAACTACGTGAAGGAGAAGCCTTATATCAACTTCCTGCACGTTTGGCTCGGTGATGCCGTGAACGGACATTGCGAATGCCCGCTTTGCACGCCGCATCATCCCTCGGATCTCTATGTGAAGATGCTCAACCGCTTGGAGCAGAGACTCACGGAGGAGGGCCTTGACAAGACGAAGATCATCTTCATTTCTTATACCGACACGATGTGGCCCCCCGAGCACGAGGTGATCAAGAACCCGAAGAGATTTATCTTCTGCACCGCGATCCATAGCTCTATTAACAAGGACTACGACAGCAACGTCAACATGGAGACGCCGAAGTGGGAAAGAAACAATTTCAAGGGCGTTGACTTCCCGACAAGACACGGCATGATGCTGAAATGGGAAAAGGCCTTCAAGGGTGAAACCTTCGTTTACGGCTACCACAACTACACCGAGCACTTCACCGATCCCGGCTCGATGGATTTCTGCGCCTGGTACTACCGTCAGCTCCATCAGGTGATCTATGATCTGAAGTTTGGCGGCACGATGAGCGACCAGACGCCGAGAACCGCATTCCCCACCGCTTTGGGCACGATTCTCACGGGCGAGGCGCAGTTTGATCTGAGCCGCTCCTATGAGGACATCAGAGATACATACTTTGAGGGCACTTACGGCGAGGACTACAAGTCCGTGATCGAATATCTGGAGGGACTGACGGCACTCTTCTCTCCCGAGAGTCTGCATCAGGACGCAAGCGCGGACCTCTACGACTACGAGGACAACCACGACAAGAAATACTACAAGAACAACCCCTACGCCGCAGAGAGATTTGAAAAGATCGCGCCCTATGTTGATGCATACCTGCCCACCATTCAGGCACACCTGAACGAAAAGGAGCCCTGCCACGCGCGCTCCTATAAGATCCTTGAATACCACGCAGAATATTCAAAGCTTCTTGCCAAGGTATTTATAGAAGGATCGAAGGGCAACAAGGAAGCCGAGCAGGCCGCCTTCAAGGCGATCATTGACAGAATGAGCGTGCTCGAGCCCGCCATTCAGTATGAATTTGAAATTGCGCTCTTCCATCAGTGGCTGAGCAGAAAAACCAAGTAATACGGAGCATTTATGCAAACAAGTCCCATTCGTGCCGTGATCGTTGGCGGAGGGCACAGATCCGACATTTATGCAGAGCTTGCGCTGAAAAAGCCGGAGAAGCTGAAGATCGTCGGCCTCGTTGACCCCTCGCCAAG
Source organism: Eubacteriales bacterium (assembly GCA_045636085.1). Taxonomy (GTDB): domain Bacteria; phylum Bacillota; class Clostridia; order Oscillospirales; family CAG-272; genus UBA1740. The sequence continues at coordinate 4,570 of JAZTWU010000069.1, read as the reverse complement.
ACGCACGGAATATCTGAAAAATAAGTATCATATTCCCGAGGAAAACTGCTTTGGCTCCGTGGAGGAGCTTTGCAAAAAAGAAAAGCTCGGCGAGCTCGTGATCAACGGAACGATGGATCAGCTCCACGTGCAAACTGCGATCCCCACGCTTGAGAAGGGCTACGATCTTCTGCTGGAAAAGCCGCTGGCCATCAGCCGCGAGGAGATGGATCTGCTCTGCGAGGTTGCGAAAAGAAACGGCAGGCGCGTGCATCTTTGCCACGTGCTTCGCTATACGGATTTTTATTCAAGGATCAAGAAGCTGATTCTCGACGGAGAGATCGGGCGCCCGATTTCGCTTTCGATGAGTGAGCACGTGGCGTATTCGCATATGGGCGTTTCCTTCGTGCGCGGAAAATGGCGCTCGAAGAGCGCCTGCTATGCGCCGATGCTCCTTGCAAAATCCTGCCACGATCTTGATATTATGACCTGGCTGATGGAGCCTTACCGTCCGACGGCGGTTTCCTCCTTCGGCGCAAATCTTCAATTCACCAAGGAAAGCAAGCCCGAGGGCGCGCCGCACCGATGCTACGACGGATGCCCGCATCTTGAAAGCTGTCCCTATTCCGCAAAGAGCAATTATGCAGAGCACGATCTTTGGTCGGTTTATGCCTTTGAGGCGGCCGAGGGACAAACGCTCTCCTTCGACCAAAAGGAGGAAAGCCTGAAGGGCGAAAATCCCTTCGGCATCTGCGCTTGGGACTTTGACCGCGAGGACAACGTGGATCATCAGACGGTGAACGTTTTCTTCGAGGGCGGGGCAACCGCAACCTTTTCTATGGTTGGCGGCGCAAGCCGCGCACAGCGCAGTCTGCACCTCGTTGGCACGGCGGGCGAGATCATCGGCGTTTTCGAGGACAATCGCATCACACTCCGAAGGATCACGCCGCACGCGGAAAAATGGTTTAAGGAAACCGTTATTGAAACGAGTGCACCCACGAAGGGACACGCAGGCGGAGACGCCGCTCTGATTGAGAGCTTCGTTGATATCCTCGGCGGTGAGACTCCCGATTTCCGTGCCTGCGATCTTGACAGCGCGGCTGATGCCTACCGCGTGGCCTTCGCTGCAGAGGTGGCAAAAAACGAGGGGCGCACGGTCGTTCTCTAAGATATCCAATCAAAAACGAAATAATTGTTTACATAAGGAGCTTTTATATGGAAAGAACGCTGAAGCTCGGTACCGCTTATCACGGCAACCGTTTTCTGCACGAGGTTGAGGCCGATATGCGCGATATTGCGCGCCACAATATGAATACCGTCGTTCATATGTATACCCACAACGACTGGGTGCGCCGCCCGAAGCTGATGGCCGACATTGTGAAGGCCTCGGAGGATGCAGGTCTTGAGGTTTGGATGGACAACTGGGGCATGGATGGCGGCCCCGGCGATAAATTCTTCTGGACGGCCATACATCCCGAATGCAAGGCCGTTTTCTCGGACGGAACACCCACGCCCTTTAAGCCCTGCTTCAATCAGCCCGAGTTCAGAAAATTCACCAAATCCTGGGTGGATGCCATAGGAGAAACAGGATGCAAGACGCTCTTCTGGGATGAGCCCTGCTTTGCAAACAGCGCCGAGCACGGCTGGTCCTGCTACTGCCCCACCTGCCAGAAGCTCTTTGAGGAGAGATTTAACAAAAAGATGCCCACCGAGCTTACCGACGAGGTGGCAAAATTCAGAGCCGACACCCTCGTTGAATACTTCACCGAGATCACCGATTACGCACATTCCTGCGGTATGGTGAACACGGGCTGCATCATGTTCTCCCCTTCTGCGGGCACGGGCATGGATACCATCGAAAGACTGCTCGCCGTTCCCCATTTCGACAACGTTGGCTGTGATCCCTACTGGACGCACGCCTACAAAACGCCCGAGGAAATTTACAAATACAATTACGACAAAACCAAGACAAATCTCGACTACTGCGAAAAATTCGGCAAGGATCACAACGTTTGGATTCAGGGCTTCGGCTTTGCGCGCGAGCGCGACGACGAGATGATCATTGCCGCGGATGCGATCTACGATGCAGGCGCGAGAACGATCTTCACCTGGTCCTATTTCGGCGGCGAATCCGAGGACTACGGCGCAGACAACTGCGAGCTGAACTGGGCGATCCAGGGCGAGATCTGCGCAAATCTTCGCAGAAAGCACTTCGACAAAATGCTTGATGAAATCCGCGCAAAGCTTTGATTTTTAAAACAACACTTTACATTTGAGGAGATAATACAATGGAGAGAACATTAAAACTTGGCACGGCTTATCACGGCAACCGTTTTCTGCATCAGGTGGATGCAGATATGCGCGACATCGCACGTCACAATATGAATACCGTCGTCCATATGTACACCCACAACGATATGGTGCGCCGCCCGAAGCTGATGAAGGACATCGTGAAGGCTTCGGAGGATGCAGGCCTTGAGGTCTGGATGGACAACTGGGGTATGGATGGCGGCCCCGGCGACAGATTTTTCTGGACGGCTATGCACCCCGAATGCAAGATGGTTTATTCCGATGGAACTCCCACCGCTTATAAGCCCTGCTTCAACCAGCCCGAATTCAGAAAGTTTACCAAAACATGGATCGACTACGTTGGCGAAACGGGATGCAAGACCCTCTTTTGGGACGAGCCCGCTTTCGTGAGAACCAGCCCCGAGCACGGCTGGGCCTGCTACTGCCCCACCTGCCAGAAGCTCTTTGAAGAAAGATATGGAAAGAAAATGCCCAAGGAAATGACGGACGAGGTCGTTCAGTTCCGCTCGGACACGCTCGTTGACTACTTCACCGAGGTTACCGATTATGCGCACGGCCTTGGTATGATCAACACGGGATGCATTATGTTTGCTCCCTCCCACGGCACGGGTATGGACACCATTGAAAGACTTCTTTCCATCCCCCATTTCGACAACGTTGGCTGCGATCCCTACTGGTGCGGCTCTAAAACCGATCCTGTGGAGATCTACCGCTACAACTATGAAAAGACCAAGCAGAACCTCGAATTCTGCGAGAAATTCGGCAAGGATCACAATGTTTGGCTGCAAGGCTATCAATTCCCCTATGGCCGCGAGGACGAAATGGTGATCGGCGCAGAGGGCATCTACGATGCAGGCGCAAGAACCATTCTCACCTGGTCCTACTACGGCGGAGAATCCGAGGATTACAGAGCAAAGAACTGCGAAATGAACTGGGCCATTCAGGGCGAGATCTGCGCACATCTTCGCAGAAGACATTTCGACAAAATGCTTGGTGAAATCCGCGCAAAGCTGTGATTTTTAAAAACCATTCTTTACATTTAAGGAGTTTTTGATTATGGAAAGAACTTTGAAACTCGGTACCGCTTACCACGGCGGAAGATTTTTGCATCAGGTGGATGCAGATATGCGCGACATCGCGCGTCACAATATGAATACCGTCGTTCATATGTACACCCACAACGATATGGTGCGCCGCCCGAAGCTGATGAAGGACATTGTGAAGGCATCGGAGGATGCGGGTCTTGAGGTTTGGATGGACAACTGGGGTATGGATGGCGGCCCCGGCGATAAATTCTTCTGGACGGCAATTCACCCCGAGTGCAAGGCCGTTTTCTCGGACGGAACGCCCACGCCCTTTAAGCCCTGCTTCAACCAGCCCGAATTCAGAAAGTTTACCAAGACTTGGGTGGACTATGTTGGCGAGACGGGATGCAAGACGCTCTTCTGGGATGAGCCCTGCTTCCAGAAATCCGGCGACCACGGCTGGTCCTGCTACTGCCCGACCTGCCAGAAGCTCTTCGAGGAGAGATTCAACAAGAAGATGCCCACCGAGCTTACCGACGAGGTTGCGAAGTTCCGTGAGGACACGCTCGTTGAATACTTCACCGAGATCACCGATTACGCACATTCCTGCGGCATGGTGAACACGGGCTGCATTATGTTCTCCCCCACGCACGGCACGGGTATGGACACGATCGAAAGAATGGTTGCAATCCCGAATTTCGATAACGTTGGTTGCGATCCCTACTGGCGCGTGAAAACGCAGGATCCCGTGGAGATCTATCGCTACAACTACGATATGACGAAGCAGAATCTCGAATTCTGCGAGAAATTCGGCAAGGATCACAACGTTTGGCTTCAGGGCTATGCATTCCCCTTCGGCCGCGAGGACGAAATGGTGATCGGCGCAGAGGCGATCTACGATGCAGGCGCGAGAACGATCCTCACCTGGTCCTACTTCGGCGGTGAATCCGAGGATTACCGTGCGGAAAACTGCGAAATGAACTGGGCCATTCAGGGCGAGATCTGCGCACATCTTCGCAGAAGACATTTCGACGATATGCTGAACGGCATCCGCGCAAAGCTTTAAATTTTTAAAGGGGCTGTCGTATTTAAGCAGAACCAAACAAAAAAATATCGGGGCTGTCGCATTTAGGGATAACCGAATAAAAAACGAGTGGAGACACTGAAGTAGTGCCTCCACTTTTGTTATATAGGTATTTAAATGGTATCGAGGTTGAAAACCTACGGTTTTCTCCGTTTGAATTCGTTTTTATTCT
>JAZTWU010000068.1:0-1995 GCA_045636085.1 Eubacteriales bacterium | reverse complement strand
AAAGTCGTCTACGTCGTTGGTGCCGTTCTCGGTGTCGGCAGTATCCTCTGCGTGCATGGACTTGTACTTATAAGCCTTCATATCCTTAGCCATTTCGCTGTAAGCGTCGCAGGTCAGAGTCTCGATCTTTGCGCCGCCCAGAATGTACAGGATCAGATCAAGGAAGTGTACGCCCCAGTCGATAAGTACGCCGCCACCCGACTGCTCTTTGGTGGTAAAGGCGCCGCCAAGACCGGGGATGGAACGGAAGGAACGGAAAGAGCAGTAAACGTGGTAGATGTTACCGAACTTGCCCTCGCGGTTCATTTCTTCCAACAATTCTACCGACTTGTGATAGCGGTTGCAAACGCCCATGTTCAGCATCAGGCCGCGCTTGTTCGCCTCGTCTGCCATCTCTTTGGAAAGGGCATAGTTGACGGTAATAGGCTTCTCGCACAGTACGTGCTTGCCTGCGCGAAGCGCATCCATCGTGATGGTGTAGTGCGAGTAGTTCGGCGTCAGCACGAAAATGGCATCCACCTCGGGATCCGCAAGTGCAATCTTGTAATCCGTGATGGCGAGCTCAATACCCTCGTATTTGTTTTTCACGGCCTCGGCCTTTTCTGCGATAATATCGCAGGCATATTTGATGCGAACGTCCTCCATCTTGGTGAGCGCGGGCAGATGCGCGTTCTGCGCAATGCGGCCGCATCCGATAATGGCAAGAGTAACTTTCATAGGTGCTTCTCCTTTTTATCCTCGGCGAAAGCCTTGGTTTTTTTCTAAGTCTATTATACAACCGAAATAAGACTCTGTAAATACCATCTTTTTAGAATTTTTTATCATTTTTTTGTATTTTGCTCGGAAAATGCAGTTTTTCTCAAAAATGTTTTAATATTTCTTGACGGTGGAGCCGCCTTTTTGCTATAATGAAAGAAAAAGGAGGCAAGAGCCGTGCCGAAAAATGTATCCGTTCCCTCGGGGCAGAGCCGCATCGAGGGCTGTTATCATCTGAATCATTCTTTCTTTTCCGCGCCCCGCGTTTTTGGCGGGATCCGCCTCATCCAGATCGGCCGTCTGTATTGCAAAAGCGGCTCCGCCATTGCCGAGCACGCGCATATTGATTGGTTTGAGCTAACGGTGGCAACCGCAGGCAGAGGAACGGTTTTCACCAACGGTGCCGCGATCCCGATTTCGCGCGGAGAGATTTATCTCTCCTTCCCTTGGGATCATCACGCCATCCGATCGGACGATGCCGATCCTCTCAAATACGATTTCTTTGCCTTCAGTGTGGAGGACGAAGCGCTTCTTTCGGATCTGCATACCGTGATGGATCAGAATACCGAAGCGGATCGCCGCCTGCTTCGGGATGAAGCGGTGGCCGCCCTCGTCAGCACGGCGATCGCGGAGCTGGATTCGGGGCGCAGGCATTCGGAGCGGCTTCTCGGCGCGATGCTCTCCGAGCTCGTGATCCGCGTTGTGCGCGGATTTCTCCGCGAGGATGCAAAGGGGCCGCACACGGATTTTTCCTCGCAGGAGGCGCTTTGCTACCGCTTGATGCATTATATCGATACGCATATTTATTCTATGGAAGGACTTGGAGAGCTCGCGGATTTCACGGGCTATAATTATAGCTATCTCTCGTCGCTTTTCTGTCGCGTCACCTCCGAAAGCCTCTCCTCCTATTATCGCCGCCGTCGCCTTGAAACCGCAAGGCTCCATATAGCGGAAAACATCCTCTCCGTCACCGCGATAGCAGAGCTTCTCCGTTATAGCTCGATCTATACGTTCAGCCGCGCGTTCAAGGATGCGTACGGCTGTTCTCCCGAAAACTATCGCGCGCAAATAAATCACCGATAGCATCGTTGTCGGTCGTCTCAATCGGCTCGACGTAGTCATCTACGCCGTCGCCTCGCTCGCTCCCTTACGCCTTGCTCTCGGCAATTTCTTAAGCGCGCGCCGCGCACAAAAGGATCACCGATAGCATCGTTGTCGGTCGTCTCGATCGGCTCGGCG
>JAZTWU010000067.1:0-32118 GCA_045636085.1 Eubacteriales bacterium | reverse complement strand
GCCTTGGAGCAGATTGTACTAATGGAGCTTCGTATGCTTGCGGACTTCCTTGAAAGCGCAGAGGATGACTTTGCAGAGCTTTTGGAGCAGAAAACCAACAAGGATATGATACGCGAGAGAACGACTGCGGAAGGGGCGCTCTCAACCGCGAAAGCGCGAAGCAAAAAGCTTCTCGGACTTTTTCAAAAGCTCTACGAGGACAACGTGGAGGGCAAGGTCACGGACGAGTGGTTTATGCAACTTTCCAACAAGTACGAAGCCGAGCAAGAGGAACTGAAACGGCAGATGTTTGAGCTTCAAGAGAAGCTTGATAAGATCGATCAAATGCAAACGGCAAAGGATGATTTTCTCCGCGCCATCCGCAAGTTTATGGAGATGCAGACCTTAACGCCGATACTGCTCAGAGAGCTAATCGAGAAAATTGAAGTGTTTCCCGTGGAGGGAAAGGGGAAGGACAGAACGCAGCGCGTTATCATCCATTACCGCTTCGTCGGCAGGCTCGACATTCCCGGCATCATCCAACGCCCACACTTTATCCTCGACTCCCGTCAAGGCGTGGCAATCGAATACCTACCTAACGCGATCTAAAAGAAAAAGAGTAGCAAAACGCTACTCCAAACAACAAAATATAAATGCAGACGTAAAAAATATCGAGTGTCCATAACTGAAATCTGTTATGAACACTCGATATGGTCTGAGTGACAAGACTTGAACTTGCGGCCTCTACCACCCCAAGGTAGCGCGCTACCAACTGCGCCACACCCAGATTTTATGAAAATTGACGGCCTGCGGCCGAAAACCTAATATATTATAGCACTTGACTCGGCAAAAGTCAAGTGCTTTTTTTCATTTTTGGACAGAAAATTTCAAAAAATAAAAAATGGCTGAAAATTGAGGAGAGAGGGAGGCGGAGCGGGAAGAGAAAACGACGGTGAGGGAAGAGGAGAGCGGAAGAAAAATGGGATGAGGGGCGGGGCGCTTGAAGGCGGCGGAGGGGTGCGCGCGACCTTTTTGATTCGGATCCAATGCTCATTCTTGCGCAAATGGAGATTGCCCTTTTTAAGCACGAGGAGCGCCGACGGTTTTGGTTTTGCGGAACAGGCGCATGGGAATGCCGTATTTTTGCTTGAAGCGCGTGGTGGCGAGGCTGATGGAATTGAAGCCGCTATCAAGAATGATGGCCGAGATCGGCCGATTGGAGTTTTGGAGCATATTGGCGATATAGTTGAGCCGCAGATCCGAAATGAATTCGCTGACGGTGACGCCGAGATGCTTTTTCATCGAGCGGGAGAGGTGCTCGCGGGTGCACCCTGCGAGGGAGAGCATATATTCGCTTCCGTGAACAAAGCCGCCCTCCGTGCGCATCCGTATGCATAACTGCTCGAGCCAGACGGGGATATGCTCGGTTGGCGGAGAAAAGTCCGAAAACACGGCGGTCAGAATATCCATCAAAAGGATGCGAAGGGCGGTTTTTCTGCGGTGCGCATCCTCGGGGGCGATGCCGCCGAGGCGGTTGAGGCGCTCGGAGAAGCGCTTAAGTGCGTGGGTATCCAGCCGCGCGCAGGGGGGCATCGCGCTCTGCATCAGATCCTCGGCGGGGAAGCCCTCGCCGAGATATAGGAATGCGCTTTCCATCGTCTTTTGCGTGAAGGTCAGATTGCAGAAGGTGAATTCGCTGTCGCGGAGCTTTGCATATTTGTGCGCATCGCTCGGGCGGATGAAAACCACGTCGCCTGCTTGGAGGCTTTGCGTCATCCTTCCGACCGTGTGACGCGCCTTGCCCGTCAGCATAATGAAGATTTCCGCATAATCGTGCGTGTGCTCCGTGAAATATTCGGTTCGGCTGTTGACGATGCGGTATCCGATCTCGGTATGCATATCCACAAACCTTTCCGCTTTCAGCATCTTGGCGTTGATAATAAATCACCTCATTTTCGAAATAATATCACAATAGTGATAGTATTTTATCATAAAAGTGCTTGAAATGCAACTCTGTTTTTGATAAAATGAAAGAAAGAATATTTCTTTTCGGTAAAACTAAAAAGGAGTGACGGTTATGGCAGTTAAGCTTTGTATTTCCGCCCCCATCGTAATATCTCAAGGTCCGCGTTATAAGGACGTTGGATGGGGCACCTACCAGGAGCCCGCGATCGGCGTTGGCTCGGATGGAACTGTGTATGCCAGTGTGAAGCTCACCGAGGATTCCGGCAAGTTTTACGGCGCCAAGAACGGGCACGCATTTTTCGCCTCCAAGGACGGAGGCGAAAGCTGGGAGGATCTGCCGATCGAGGAATGGGAGAGCGCTGCAATGAAGCGCGCACTTCGCCTGCCAAGCGGCGAGCGCATTCGGATCGATCTTATGCCGCTTTGCTCCGCTTCTGCGGAAGAGCTGCCGACGCCCGTGAAAATTTTCAGCCCAAGCTCCGGTCGTTTTTCTCTTTTTTATCGCGCGGATGAAATTCCTGATACGCTGATAGAAAAGGGCTGGTTTGTTGACCGCTATTTTGAGCAAACGGGAGAGATTCGGCGCGTACTTGCCGGGATTGAGCACCCCAATCTGTCACTCAGTGGAGGTATGGATGGAGAGCGCGTTATTCTGCGCCGCCCCTTCCCGCACGGAAGAATGCGTCTCGCGCCGGATGGCTCGGTATGGCAAACGCATTATGAGCGCGGCTTGCATCCGATAACGAGCGCACCGTCTCCCTACTTCAACGAATTTTATTATAAATCTACGGACGGCGGCTATTCCTTTGCCTTGCAATCCGTGATTCCTTACGTTCCCGACATTTCGGAGGCAGAAAACGCCTTTGACCGTGAGGGCTTTGACGAAGGCGATATCGCCTTTATGCCGGACGGCAGTATGATCACACTTTTGCGCACGGGGTATTCCTTGGATATGAAGTGCCCCTTGTATATTGCACGCTCCGTGGATGGCGGAAAAAGCTGGAGCAAGCCGCGACCTTTTGATAAGCTTGGCGTTTGGCCCTGCCTTTGCTCGCTTGCTTGTGGTGTTACGCTCGCATCCTACGGTCGCCCCGGCTTTTTCCTGCGTGCCACGGATGCAAGGGATGGGCAAAACTGGGATGATCCCATCATGCTGATTTCCACAGAGGTAAAGCCCGACGTGCACGAGATTCCCACCTGCCCCGGAGAAACACGCGCTGTTTTTGAATGGAGAAGCACCTGCTCTTATTCGGATATGGTGGCCTTGGATGCGCACACGGCGTTACTCGTGTATACAGACTTCTACGTGCCCGATGAAAACGGAGAAAACAGAAAAACCTTGCTTTGCCGTAAAATTACGGTGGAAGAATAAAGGAGGATCGATATGAATCTTTATCTTTCGAAAATTGAAAAGTGCTGTGAGCTTCTTTTGGCGGCTTCGCGCCGCACGGTGGCAGAGCTTCCGCTTTTTGCGCTTGAAATGGCAGATTACAAGGTGGGGCACAAGGCGCCCGAGGGCGAATATCTGCCCTTCTCCCACGTGGAAGGACTTGATAAGCGATACTGGATCAAGACCGAAGCAAAAACGCCGATTGCAAAGGAGAACGAGTCTCTTTATTTTGAGATGACGACGGGCGTTACGGGCTGGGATGCGACGAATCCGCAAATTATTGTTTACATAAATGGCAAAATGACCTGCGGTTTGGATATCAACCATATGCTTGCACCGCTTGCGGAAAACGCGGATAACGAGATCGATTGCTATCTGTATTCCGGAGTGCAGGTCGCGCATTTTCCTGTCAGCGCGCGCGTGGTGGCCATTCGGCGGCGCGTGGAGAAGCTTTATTTTGATATGCTCGTGCCATACGAGGCCTGCCGCGACGTTTACCCCGAGGGTTCGGCGGAGTTTGCGGCTGTGATGCGCGTGCTTGACAGAGCGCACGCCGCGCTGGATCTGCGCGATTTTGATTCTCCTGCCTTCTTTGAGAGCGTGGAGCGCGCGATCGCTATTATGGAGGAGGAGTTTTACGGTGCGCTTTGCTCTGTGGAGGGAAAGCCCGTGGTGCATTGCGTTGGCCACACGCATATTGATGTGGAATGGCGCTGGGATCGCAGACAGACGAGAGAGAAGATCCAGCGCTCGGCCGCAACGGCGATCTCGCTGATGGGCGAATATCCCGACTATCGCTTTATGCTTTCTCAGCCCGAGCTTTACCGCTATCTTGCCGAGGAGGCCCCCGAAAAGATGGCCGAGGTCAAGGCGCTTGCACAGGCGGGGCGCTGGGAGATTGAGGGCGCGCTTTATCTTGAATGCGACTGCAATCTGACGAGCGGCGAAAGCCTTGTGCGCCAGCTTCTTTACGGAAAGAAATATATGCGCGAGCAGTTCGGCAAGGAGAGCCATATTTGCTTTTTGCCCGATGTTTTCGGATATAGCGCCGCTATGCCGCAGATTCTGAAAAAAAGCGGCGTGGATCACTTCATCACCTCCAAGATCAGCTGGAACGATACGAATACGATGCCGATGGATGCCTTCCTCTGGCAGGGAATTGACGGAAGCGAAATTCTTTCATCCTTTATCACCACCTGGTTTCATCAGAAAAACGGACAGCCCTGCCGCCAAACCACCTACGTTGGCAAAAATATACCCACCTATATCAAGGGGGCTTGGGAGAGATTTTCGCAGAAGGAATATGCCGAGGTTGCCTTGAATACCTACGGCCACGGAGACGGCGGCGGTGGACCGACGCGCGAAATGCTGGAATACGCCGCCCGCCTTTCTAAGGGCTTCCCGGCGATGCCCGTTTTGCGCCTTTCCTTGCTCGGCGAATATTCCAAGGCGCTTTCCTCGCAGTTTTTTGAAAACGCGAAAAAGCTCGGCCGCGCGCCGCGCTGGGTTGGCGAATTGTATCTTGAATATCACAGAGGCACATATACCTCGCAGGCCGCAACGAAGCGCGGCAACAGAAAATCCGAGCTTTCACTCGGCGCGGCCGAGGCACTCTCGGTGACGGATCTTTATTTTGGCGGCGATTACGACAAGGCGGGCTTGGATCTTGCTTGGCGCGATACGCTCCATAACCAATTCCACGACATTCTTCCCGGCTCCAGCGTGCATTCGGTTTACGAATTCACGAAGGAGGACTACGCGCGCATCCTCGGCTACACCGATAGGGTGAAGGCGGAAAAGCTTTCTGCGCTCGCATCGCGCGTGCGGACGGCGGGCGGTCTTCTCGTTTATAACCCGCTTGGCTTTGCGCGCCGCGGCGAGATCACGGTGGACGGCGAGACCTATACGACGGAGGGGGAGATTCCCGCCTTTGGCTATAAGGTGATCCGCCCCGAGAAAAAGCCCTCGCGCGTTCGTCTTGGAGAGAAAAATGCGGAAAATGATTTTTATCGCATTCGTCTCGACGGCGCAGGCCGCATCGTCTCGCTTTACGATAAGCGCGCCGAGCGCGAGCTTGTGAAGGCGGGGGAGCGAATGAACGAATTCCGCGCACACGAGGATTATCCGCTGAAATACGATGCTTGGGAGCTGACGCCCTATGCAACCGAAAAGCCCTATATTTTGGATGCGGAGGCGCAGATTACGCCCGTTTATGACGGAACGCGCGCAGGCTTCGTGATCCGCCACGCGTATCGGGGCTCCTCGATTTGCCAAACGCTTTGGCTTTATTCGGATTCGCCGCGCATCGACCTTGTGCACGAAATCGATTGGCACGAAAAGCATCAGATCCTGAAGCTCTTTTTCCCCTGCAACCTCCATACAAACGAGGCTACCTATGAAATTCAGTTTGGCCACGTAACGCGCCCCACGCATAAGAACACGAGCTGGGAGGAGGCCAAGTTTGAGGTTTGCGGCCAGAAATGGGTGGATATCTCGGAATACGGCTACGGCTTTGCCCTGCTGAACGACTGCAAATACGGATACAGCGCAGAGGGAAGCACCCTGGCGCTTTCGGTTCTGAAATGCCCCGACGAGCCCGATCCCACGGCGGATGAGGGATACCATACCTTCACCTGCGCGCTTTTGCCGCATATGGGAGATTTCCGCACCGCAGGCGTGATCCGCGAAGCATATTCGCTCAATCAGCCGCTTCTTTGCCGCCCCGTTTCGGAAAATAAGGGCGATCTTGCGGAAAGCTTCTCTATGGTGGAATGCGATAGCCCCGCCGTGATCGTGGACGGAATCAAGCGCGCCGAGGAGAGCGACGGTCTCATCGTTCGTCTCTATGAATCCTTCGGCGGCAAGGCCAAGGCGAAGATCCGCGTGGCGGAGGGCTACACGAGGGCCTTCCTTGTGAGCCTGACGGAGGAAAACCCCATCCCGCTTTCTGTGGAGGACGGATGCGTTACGCTGGATTTCGGCGCGTTTGAGATCCATACGCTTCTTCTGGAAAAAAACAAGAACGCATCCCGCGGGTGATCCGCAACCGGATAAAAAAGCTCCCGAGACAAAAAGACTCTGTCTCGGGAGCTTTGCTATTTTTAATATCAGTTGTCAAAATCCTTCTTTCTTGTGCGGAAGAGCAGACGGCGCATCGCCGTGCCGTTCCAGGGAATAAGGGGATAGAGGTAGCTGCGACCGTGGCTGACACCTTTTGCGGTGGCCGCAAAGACGCAGAAAAGGACGCAGCCGAGGGCGAAGCCCTGCCTTGGCTTTTTTTCTCTTGCGGCTTGACAAATAAGCTCTGTCTATGGTATAATCAGATCGGAACGGCGTAGCATATAAAAAACTCGCACGCGCGAAACGGAGCTTTACTGCTATGAAAAAACGAATCGGCATCGTGCCCAAATCTTATATAGGTAACCCTGATCAAAGCTGCATGATGGATCATTATCGGCTGGGGAACAATTATATCAAAAGAGTCGTGGAGGCGGGGTGCGTTCCCATCGGCCTCGCACCGGCGGACAACCTACTGGATGCGGAAGCACTCGCGCTGTGCGACGGCTTTCTCGTACAGGGTGGGGCTGAATTTTATCCTTATCATTTTCAGGTCATTCATCACGCCGTCACGCACGGCAAGCGATATCTTGGCATCTGCCTTGGAAATCAGCTGATCTATACGTATTTTGCCCTGAAGCGCATCGTTGAAAACGAGGGATACACAGGGGATCCTGTAAAAGCGATCTGTGATTACCGCGCAAAGCATCCGACGGATCATTTGGTGCTGAAAAAAATACCCGGGCATCGCTTTGAAGTGCCGCCGAGAGGCAGCGAAGATGACGCTAAGCACGAGGTCACCATTGTTCCCGAAACGCTTTTGCATCGGGTATTGGGAAAAGATACAATGCGCATTTGCTCGTTTCATAATTATTGCACACCGGAGGATCAAAATTTAGTTACCGTAAACGCATGGTCTGCGATGGGAGATTGTGTTGTGGAGGGTGTGGAATACGGCGACAATATCCTCGGCGTACAAGGTCATCCGGAGCTGGACGGTCTTTTGCTCAAGCTTTTTGATTTTCTGGCAGAATAAATTTTGCGAAAATAATGTCATATTGCAAAAAAACAATTCCCGAGACGGAGATTTTCTGTTTCGGGAATTGTTTTATATTTTTTAGGAAAAATTCCTAAAAAGCTTATTGCGTAGCACCTTGCAAGGCAAATGAGGCAGATTGCGCAGCAAGGAGAGAGAAGTAATGAAGTGTTAAATGGCGTTTGATTTGTAATATTAGTTGTCAAAATCCTTCTTTTTCGTGCGGAAGAGCAGACGGCGCATCGCCGTGCCGTTCCAGGGGATAAGGGGATAGAGATAGCTGCGCCCGTGGCCAACGCCCTTAACCGTGGCGGCGGCGAGGCAGAAGAGAACGCATCCGAGGGCGAAGCCCCAGATGCCGAGCACGGCGGTGAGCGCGAGGATCAGCATGCGCATAAATTTAAAGGCATAGCCGAGCTCGTGGTTTTGCTGGGCGAAGTTTGCGATGGCAACGAAGGCCATATAGAGGATCACGTCCACGCAAAACCAGCCAACCGTGATGGCGAAATCGCCGAGCAGAAGCGCGCCGACAACCGAGAGGGAATTGGAGAGCATGTCGGGCGTGTTCATCGAGGCAATTTTCAGTCCGTCAATGGCAAGCTCCGCAAGAAAAAGCTGAAGAATGATGGGCAAAGCCCCCGGCTCCTTGGGGATCAGAAAGCCGAGCCAAGGGGGAAGAACGGCCGCATATTCGAGCGCAAGATACCATAGCGGCGTTGCCACCACGGAGAGCAGAAGGATCAGCGTGCGCACGATGCGCAGATACGTGCCCGTGAGGGGCGGGTAGTAATAATCGTCGGTCTGCTGGAGATAGTCAAAAAGCGAGGTCGGCAGGATCATCACCTGCGGCGAGGTGTCGCAGAAAACGAGCACGCTTCCCTCCACGACCTGCGCGGCGGCGGTGTCGGGGCGCTCCGTCGTTCGGATCTTCGGGAAGGGGTTATACCAGCGTGAGCGGATGAGGGATTCCGCGAGGCTCTGAAAGCCCATCGTCAGGGATTTCGGGCGGAGGGAGGCAATGCGATGCGAAAGCTCCATTACATAGCTTTCGTCGGCAACGCCCTTGAGGTAGCAGATCACAACATCGGTTTTGGACGCGCCGCCGAGATTATAATATTCCATCGTGAGCCGCGTGTCGCGAACACGACGGCGCAAAAGCGCCGTATTGACAACTAAAGTTTCCGTAAATCCATCTCTTGCGCCCTGCATCACCTTGTCGCCCTCGGGTTCGCCGACGCCGCGCGTGGGATAGGTGCGAAGGTCAATCAGTATGCATTTCTTTGCAAAATTCGTGCCGAAGACCGCCGTTTGCCCCGAGAGGACGGCCGTCAGAGCGGCATCGGCATCCTCGCAGATTTCCACCTCGATCTGCGGAAGATTGCGCGAAAGACTTTCGGCGCTTCCCGCGTGCGGCAGGGAGAGAAAGTGCTGCATCAGCTTGCCGAGCTGGGCATCCTTGGCAAAGCCGTCGATGAAAAAGAAGGTGAGCTCCTCGTTTCCAACGGCGAGTGTACGCGTTAAAATATCGAAATTTTCCTTGGGGCGCAGTTCCTTTTCCATCAGCGCAAGATTGGCTTCGTAATTATCGTAAAAGCTTCGCATCGTCCTTGCCTTTCGTTTCCTTTTTTCGTAGAATGCCCAAGGAAAGGAAAAAATATGCATATCGCACCGAGGCTTTTCTTCTGCGCTCGGCGCGCTTTTTTGGAATCTTTTTTTAGAGGACTTGATTTTTTTCCAAAAATCCGATATACTGTTTTCATAAAACAAAAGACGGAGGCACGAAATGAATATAATTCCGAATCCTAAAAAATACACCGTGACCGAATATGCCACGCACCCCGCCGCCTTGGCGATCCATTGCGAGCGCGAGGCATGGGGCGCGCAGATCGAAGCCTTCTGCGATAGCTTCAAAAAGGGGCAAGGGCAGGCGCTTGCCATCGGCAAAAAGGGAGGCATTGAGATCGTTTTTGACGCCGCCTTGGCAAAAAATACATATCGCCTGAATTCCGAGCAGGGGCCGCTTTATATCTATGCAAGCGATGCCGAGGGGCTTTGCTACGGCCTTGCCACCGCCCTGCAGATCAGCGGCGCATCGGCGGATGCTCTGCTTTTGCCGCGCGTTTTCGTTGAGGATTATCCCGATAAGGACTATCGCTCCATTATGGTGGATATCGGGCGCGAATGGCATCCCTTTGATAAGCTTTTGAAATTCGTTGACCTTTGTTTTATTTATAAGGTTCGCTATCTGAACCTCCATTTTGCGGACAATAAGCTTTATACCTTGCCCTCGAAGGCATTTCCGAAGCTTTGCGTGGAGGGCTGCTATTATACTGAGGAAGAGATCCGCATTCTGCGCGCTTATGCCGCCGCGCGCGGCGTTGTGCTCGTGCCTGAATTTGAATGCCCCGGCCACGCGCCCGTGCTGAACACCTTTTATCCCGAGGTTTTTGCTGACCGTAGCACCTCCGAGGGCGGCGTTTTTTATAACGAGAGCGGCGAGGTTATCAGCAATAAGGCTTTGCTTTGCGCAGGAAGCGAGCGCGCCGTGGAGGGCGTGAAAACTTTGCTTTGCGAGATCGCGGAGCTTTTCCCCGAGACGCCCTATCTGCATATCGGCGGAGACGAGGCAAATATCAAGCTCTGGAATCAGTGCGCGGATTGCCGCGCCTATATGGAGAAAAACGGGATCGAGGACGTGTATGGGCTTTATAGCGATTATGTGGGCCGCATCGCCGCCTTCGTTCTTTCGCTCGGAAAAACGCCCATCGTCTGGGAGGGCTTCCCCGAAAAGGGAAGCGAGAAGATTCCGCGAGAAACCCTCGTGATCTCTTGGGAAAACCATTATCAAACAACGCATCAGCTCCTTGCAGAGGGATTTCAGCTGATCAATGCCTCCTGGAAGCCGCTCTATATCGTGCCGAGTCTTTATATGCCTGCGGGTGATGTGCATTGGACGCCGAAGGATATTTACGAATGGAGCGTATACAATTGGCAGCATTGGTGGCCGAAATCCGAGGCAACGCTCAATCCCATCACCGTGGAGCCGACGGAGCAGGTGATCGGCGCAATGCTTTGCGCTTGGGAGATGACCTTTGAGCAGGAGATCAGCCTGATTATGGCGCATCTGCCCGTGCTTGCAGAGAGATGCTGGGGCGTGCGGTGCAGTCGCACCTTCGCGGATTTTGAGGCGATCTTCCGCCCCATTCATAATCTTACGGCAAGGATCATTCAGGATCGATAAAGCATAAGAGCTTTTGTGTTTCGGATATAAATAGAAACGGCTCGAGGTCGCATATTGCGGCTTCGAGCCATATTTTTTAAGCCTTTAATGCCGCTTCGCGGCTTTTTTCTATGGCTTTTTTCTTATGCTTTTTCCAGATCACGGCGGCGATCACTGCATAGCAGATCGCGTTGAGCCCCCAGGAAACGGGATATGCAAAATAGAGGAATGCGAGTGTCGGATATAGGGGAAAGAGCACGAAGATCCAAATGGCGCGCACGATGCCGAGGTCAACCATCGCGACGACCATCGGCGGTAAGGAATGCCCCATTCCCTTGATGAAGCCAACGAGCGAGTTTGTGATTCCCGAGATGAAATAGGAGGGGAGAATGATGCTCATAATCGTCGTTGCGTGCGGGAAGATCTTTGCGATGTCATAAACGGATTCGTTCACGAAAAGGCGGATCAGCGGCTCGCGGAAGGAGAAGAGCAGAAGCCAGCCTGCAATGGCGATCACGGACGTTTGCAAAATGCAACAGAAAAGCGCCTTCTTTATGCGCTCGTGCTTGCCTGCGCCTCTGTTTTGACCCGTGAAGGTGATGGAAACGTTGGCATAGGTTGCGATCACGGTGGAGAGGAGCGTGTCTATATTGGAGGCGATGGTTCTTGCCTCGATGATCTCGCCGGGGAAAATATTGGCGGAGGCGGAAAGGAAGACGTTCATAACGTGCGCAACAGAGCCTTGGATCGTTCCGGGGATCGCAAATTTCAGGATGCGCTTTGCCGCATAGGCGTCAATGCAGAGCTTTTTCCATTGAACGGCGTAGGCCTCGCCCTTGCGGCGCATCAGAATACGGAGCGAAAAAACGACCGAAAGCACCTGCGAAGCGAGGGTTGCGAGGGCGACGCCATCTGCCCCCATTCCGAAGCAAAGAACGAAAACGAGGTTGAGAAGAACATTGGCAAGGCCGCTGACCGTGAGAATATGGAGCGGGGTTTTGGAATCGCCAACCGAGCGGAATATGGCCGCGGTTGCATTATAAAGAGCGACGAAGGGGATGCCGACGCAGCGTATGCGCATATAAATCACGGCATCGTTTAAAAACTCGGGCTTTGTATTCAATAGCGAAAGGATCGGCCTTGCAAAAACGAAGCCAACCGCGCCAACGAAAAGGCCAACGCAGAGCGAAAGGATCAAGGAGGTATGCGTGCTTTTTTCAAGGGCATCGTTATCCCTTGCGCCGAAATCGTGCGAAACCGTTGCCGCCGTGCCAACGGAGAAGCCGGCGAAAAGCGCCGTCAAAAAGGCGAGAATCGCGGTGCAGGAGCCGATGGCGCCGAGGGCATTTGCATTGCTCGAAAAATTGCCGACCACCATATTGTCCGCAATCGTATAAAGCTGCTGGATGAGGTTCGTCAGAATCAAAGGGACAACGAAAAACACCATCTTTGAAAAGATAGGCCCCTCGGTGGTGTCAATTTTTTTCTTTGCAAGAATGCCTGCCATTTTTTCACTTTCCTTTCGCGCGATGCCGTGATCGAATAACGCCTCTATTATAAACCAATCGCGCCCGCTTGTCAAGCAAGCTTGGCTTGCAAAAAGAAGATGCATTAAAAATCACGATTGTTTTTTCGGATAACGAAAAGGGAATAATCCTCAAATTCGACGCAATGTTTTGAATGCCGAGGATGAGGTGAATTTTATAATCCGCTCTGTGATCCATACGAAGCAAGAGGAAGGAAAAATAAAAAAAGAACGAAGAGCCGTTTTTATCGGGGGCTTCGTTCCTTTTTTTGCTTTGGCAGAAAAATTATTTTTTGTTTTTGTCGTTTTTTAAATCACTTTTGAAATCGTTTTTGAAGAACTGGTAGAGATAGCAGGGGATCATACCGTTATAGAGCTTGCGCACCTTGTCGGCCTTTTTGCCGTAGAGGCGCTCAAAGCCCTCGTGCGAGGTGATAACGTAGACCTGCCAGGGGGCGAGAGAGCGGAAGTGTCGGCCCATTTCGCGGTAAAGCCGATCGATCTCCTCGCGCGTGCCAAGACGCTCGCCGTACGGCGGGTTGGTGACGATCGTGCCGCGGCGGCCGGGGGCGCTGATGCGGCGGCAATCCTCGCGCATCACGCGGATCGCGTGGTTCACGCCGGCGAGCTTTGCGTTCTGAATGGTGAGGGCGACGGCGCGCTCGTCAATATCCGAGGCGTAGACCTCGAAGGAGGAGCGGATTTCGCCTGCGATCGCTTCCTCGCGCGCATCGGCGAAGTGGCGCTTATCGAGCCAAGGAAACTGCTCCGCGGCGAAGCGGCGGCGCTTGCCGGGGGCGATATTGTTCATCATCATTGCCGCCTCGATAGCGATCGTTCCGCTACCGCACATCGGATCCCAGAAGAGAACGTCCTCGCGCGGCCGCGCGGTTTTGGCAATGGCGGCGGCGAGCGTTTCGCGGATGGGTGCATCGTTGGATTCATAGCGGTAGCCGCGCTTATGAAGGGGCGCGCCCGAGGTATCGATCATCAGGGTGGCTTCATTATTCAGAATGAAGAATTCGATCTGAATTTTCGCTCCCTCCTCGGAAAACTGCTTGATGCCGTAAACGGCAGAAAGCGAATCAACAACGGCCTTTTTCACGATGGCCTGACAATCGGGAATTGAGGTCAGACAGGATTTGATTGAATGGCCTTTGACAGGGAACGCATCGTTTTTGCCAATAAAGGTTGACCAATCAAGGGCTTTTGTGCCTTCAAAAAGGTCGTCAAAGCTATGAACCTCAAAGGAGCCGAGCTTGATATAGATGCGCTCTGCGAAGCGCAGAAAAACGTTGGAGAGCGCGAGGCCCTCCTCGTCTGCAAGGAAGGTCACGCGGCCGTCAATGGTTGCGATGCGCTCATATCCGAGCGCGTCGATCTCCTCGCCGAGCAGATGCTCAAGGCCGAATAGACAGGTGGCAACGAGCTGAAGCTTCATTTATTTTCGTCCTTTGGAATGAAATCCTCGAAGATGATGGAGGCGAATCCGCTTTCGCGGCAGATCTCTCCGTCCAGACGGGTTTTCACCGTCCAAGCAAAGAGCGGGCGCTTATAGAGCAGGCGCAGAAGGCGGAAGGGGAGAAAACGGCGGTGCAGGAAGTTATAGGCATAGAAGTCGGGCTTCGCCTTGAAGTTCAGAAGGAAGCATTGCAGAAGATAATAGAGCGGCTTCTTATATTCGGGCTTCACGGTATAGTGATCGCAAAGCAGACCGCGCGGGATCTGCGGAAGCAATTCCTTGATGCGGGCAAGCGAGAGGGGATTGAAGGATTCGATCAGAAGCGGACCGCTATATCCCTTCAGCGCCTCCGCAACGGCGCGGCTCACGGCGCTGTCCGAGGCGGATTCCTTGATTTCAACGAGCAGGGGAACGCGACCGTCAACGAGAGAAAGAACCTCGGCAAAGGTGGGAATTCCCTCCTCGGTTCCCGAAAGGTGCATCGAGGCAAGCTCCTCGGCGGTGAAATCGATCACCTTGCCCTCTCGGCCGCAAACGCGGTCTAAGGTATCGTCGTGGAAAACGACGAGCGCTCCGTCCTTCGAAAGGCGGACATCAAGCTCGATGCCGTATCCGTTTTCGACGGCGAGGCGGAAGGCGGAAAGAGAGTTTTCCGCGTGAAGATCATCGTGGAGGCCGCGATGCGCATAGGGAACGCCGAGCAGCTCGGGGGAGAGGAAGCGGCGCTTGCCGGGGTAGGTCAAAACGGCGTACGCCACCAGAAACGAG
The DNA here is from genome assembly GCA_045636085.1 of Eubacteriales bacterium. Classification (GTDB taxonomy): domain Bacteria; phylum Bacillota; class Clostridia; order Oscillospirales; family CAG-272; genus UBA1740. The sequence continues at coordinate 17,716 of JAZTWU010000067.1, read as the reverse complement.
AGCAGGAGCGCGATGATGACGGCAAGAATCGTTTCGATAACCATAGTGATTCACCTCAGTCGTCCGTATCAAGATTTTCAAGCAGGGAGGCCTTCTTCTCGGGCTTTGCATCTCCGTGCTTCACGAAGAACATCGTCACGAAGGAGAGTGCGGCAAAGATTGCGGCATAGGGGAAGAATACGCCCCAGCCGAAGGCATCCACGAGAATACCCGAAAGAACGGGCGTGATGATCTGCGCGGACATGGAGGCCGTGTAATAATAACCCGTATACTTTCCGACATCGCTACCCGTTGCCAGCTCAACGACCATCGGGAAGGAGTTTACGTTGATGGTTGCCCAGCCGATACCCGCAAGGGCGAAGAGGAGATACATCGGCACGGGCGGCGTATTGATTCCGATGAAGGAGGCAAGAGCGAAGGCCGCGCTGAGCATCAGAACGCCTGCGAGAATGGACTTCTTTCTTCCCACCTTGGAGGCAATGATGCCGACGGGGATATAGGTGATAATGGCCGCGATCTGGGCGACGATCAGCGCCGCATCGTAGGAAACCTTGGGCGCGGAAATGATCGCTCCCGCCTCGTTACGAAGTGAGAAGACCTCCTCGACATATACGGAGAACTTGGAGGTGACGGCGTTATAGCCCGTAAACCAAAGCGCCACCGAGGCCAAAAGCAGGCAAAGCGAGATCAGCTCGGACTTCGTGAGGCGGTGCTTCTCGGCGGGGGTATTCTCCTCTGCCTTTGCCGCGGGAGCGATCTCAGCCTCCAGCGCACGGTTGCGTGCATCGGCCTCTCTTGCCCAGGCAACCTCCTTCACGGTCAGCAGGAAAACGATCAGAGCGGCGATCATAATGCCGCAGACCGTTCCGATATAAACGGGGTAGTTCTTCGCGTGCGCCTCTCCCGTCTTAATGAAGAGACCCACGGCAAGCACCGAGATGCCGCCCGCCGTTCCCATCAGGTTGATCACGGCGTTTCCCTTGGAGCGCAGGGGCTTTTCCGTTACGTCGGGCATCAGCGCCACGGCGGGGGAGCGGAAGGTTGCCATCGAGATCAGCGTTGCCAAAAGAAGCAGAATGAAGAGCCAGAGCGAGGGCGCGAAGCTGAGGAAGATATAGAATACCACGGCGAGCACCGTTCCGAGAAGGATAAAGGGGGTGCGGCGGCCGTATTTCGTGCTCACCTTATCGGAGAGTGCACCGAAGAGGGGGAGCATAAACACCGCAAAGATGTTGTCCAGCGACATAATGAAGCCGGAAAGCGTTTGCGACATATGGAAGCGCTGGGTGAGGATCAGCGGCACGATCTTGTCATAGGACTGCCAGAAGGCAGAGATCAGGAAAAAGGCGAAGCCTACGAGGATGGTGCGCTTTGCATTCAGCTTTGATTTCATAAAAAACTCCTATCTGGAAATGTTTTCGTACTATTTTACCATATAATCCGACTTTTGTCAAATTATTTCTTTTCGCGCGTCGGGGACGCGCATTTTCTTCATTGTGCGCACATAGGATTGACAATTTTTAAATAATATGTTAGAATAGAAACCGTATTTTGAGAAAGGAGGCTTCGTATGGAGATTGTCGGCTATCAGCCGGGACGGACGCGCGCGGCGCGCGAATGCGTTCTTGCCCTCGGTTTTTTTGACGGATTGCATCTCGGCCACCGCGAGATTTTGGCGCTTGCCAAAGAAAGAGCGGCGGCGCTGGGAATTGCCTTTGCCGTCTTCACCTTCCCCGCAGAGGATCCGTCTGTCAAGAAGAGTGCTCTGCGCCTGTATGATACCCCGAAGAAGCTTTCTCTTCTTTCCTCTCTCGGTGTGGACACCGTTTATATGTGCGAGCTTTCTGCGATCCACGCGCTTTCGCCGCAGGATTTCGCGGAGGGCTGTCTCGTTTCGGATCTGCGCGCGCACACGGTTGTTTGCGGCTTCAATTATCGCTTTGGCCACGGTGCTTCGGCAAATGCCGAGGATCTTGCGCGCTATATGGCGGCGCTTGGCCGCGAGACCGTCACCGTGCCCGCAATGCGCCTTGACGGAGAGCTTCTTTCGTCCACCGCCGTGCGCGCGTACCTCCTTCGCGGAGAAACGGAGCGCGCCGCCGCAATGCTCGGCGAGCCCTATGTGATCTGCGGCCGCGTGGAGGGGGGCGACGGAAGAGGCCGCCTCCTTGGATTTCCAACGGTGAATACGCCGTTTGCGCAGGGGCGCGCGGTTCTCCCCGCAGGGGTTTACGCTACCGTGACACGAACAGAGGCGGGAATATATCCTTCCGTGACGAACGTTGGAAGCTGTCCCACCTTCGGTGCAAGAGAGATTCACGCGGAAACGCACATTTGCGATTTTTCGGGGGATCTTTACGGCAAGGAGGTCGAAATCGGATTCCTTACGAAGCTGAGGGATGAAAAGATCTTTTCTTCAAAGGAAGAGCTTGTAATGCAAATAAATATTGACAAAAAGAAGGCAATGGAGGTATATGAAAGATGGCAGGAAGCTGGACGAAGCTGACGGTGAAGGGAAAAACTTGCGATCTCGATGAGATCTGCGCCGTGATGAGTATGCTCGATAACGGGCTGATGATCGAGGATTACAGCGATTTCTCCTTTAACGGAATGTACGGTGAGCTTGTGGACGAAACGATTCTGAATGCGGACAAGGATAAGGCCGCGGTCTCCATCTTCGTTCCCGAGGAAAAATCCGTTGCCGAATTTTATTCCTTTTTGCAGGATCGCTTCCGTGCGCTTGGCCTTGCGGTTTCCGTGGAGACGGAGGGCGTTTCGGAGGACGACTGGGCGGAAAACTGGAAGAAATACTATAAGCCGATCTCGCTTGGCCGCGTGACCGTTGTTCCCGCTTGGGAAAAATACGAGCCAAAGGAGGGCGAGGTAATCGTCCGTATGGATCCCGGTATGGCCTTCGGCACGGGAACGCACGAGACAACGCGCCTTGTGATGCGCATTTTGCAGGACGTTGTGGCAGGCGGCGAGCGCGTGCTGGACGTCGGCACCGGCTCGGGAATTCTTTCGATCTGCGCCTCCAAGCTTGGCGCGGGCGAGATCTTTGCATACGATATAGATCCCGTGGCCGTGCGCGTTGCCAAGGAAAATGCCGAGGCGGACGGATGCAAAAATATCACCGTCGGCGTTTCGGATCTGCTCGCGGGCGTGGATCGCCGGGAGCCGTACGGCATCTGCGTTGCCAATATCGTTGCGGATATTATTCTGCGTATGCTTCCGGACATCGGCGCGCTTCTTGCGCCCGGTGCGCCCCTGATCCTCTCCGGCATCATCGCTCCCCGCAAGGAGGACGTGATCGCCGCGGCTGCCGCCGAGGGATTTTTCGTTGAGCGCGAGGAAACGGAGAACGATTGGGTTGCGCTTCTCGTGCGCCGCGCGTAAGACGCGCACCTTAAGCAAATAATTAGGAAGAAGGAAAAAGTGATGCCGAGATTTTTCGTTCCCTCCACGGGCTTTGAGGGAGACAGCGTTTCTATCACGGGCGACGATGCCTTTCATATGGCGCGCTCTCTGCGGATGGCCGTTGGAGATACGGTGACGGTTTGCGATATGCACGGGCAGGAGCATCTTTGCCGCCTGGAGAGCCTGCGAGACGATCTTTGCCGCCTGACCGTGCTTTCCTCGAAGCCCGCCGAGGGGGAGCCTCCCGTGCATATCACGCTTTATATGGGCTACCCGAAGGGGGATAAGCTGGAGCTCGTGATCCAGAAGGCCGTGGAGCTTGGGGCAAGCGAGATCGTTCCGTTTTTTTCGGAGCGTTGCGTGAAGCAGCCGCGCGCCGAGCGCGAGGAAAAGCAGAATGCGCGCCAATGCCGCATCGCGGAGGAGGCCGCCAAGCAATGCGGCCGCGGCCGCATTCCTCGGGTTGCAACCCCCATTCCCTTTGCCTCGGTGCTTGCCGCCGCAAAGGATTACGATGCCGTTCTTTTCTGCTATGAGGGAGACGGAACGCGCACGCTGAAGACGGTGCTCTCCGAGCATCGGGATGCAAAAAGGCTTGCCGTCGTGATCGGCTCGGAGGGAGGATTCTCGCTTTCGGAGGCAGAGGCCGCCGAGGCGGCGGGCTGCCATCTTGTTGGTCTCGGTAAAAGAATTTTGCGCTGTGAGACCGCGCCCTTATGCGTTTTGAGTGGGATTTGTTATGAATTTGAGCTATAAAAGCGCATTTTTTGCATAATATACAAACAAAAAACAAATTTTTTGTGTAAAAAGAAAATATTTTTCCAAAAACTATTGAAAAACGACGAAAAATAGTATAGAATATAGTACAGTATAAACAAAAGTTTTTTCCGGCGAAGGGAGAGGGTTTATGTCAAACCGCTTATATCAGACCGTTATTCACCAAATGCGAGAGGTTGTTGGGCGCACGATCGGCGTTATCGATGAGAATAGCATCGTGGTTGCTTGCAGCGAGCTCAGCAAGATCGGTGAAGCACGTCAGCGCATTCAGCAGGAGCTTTCTTTTTCTCCGGAGAAGGTTTTGATCGACGGATATACCTACCGCTCGATTTCCGCAGGAGCAAAGACCGATTGCGTTGTTTTCGTTGAGGGTGAGGATGAGCACGCCGATAAGATGGCACAGCTTCTTTCCATCTCCTTTGGCAATATCAAGAGACTTTACGACGAAAAATACGATAAGGGCTCCTTCATCAAGAATATCATTCTGGACAACATCCTTCCGAGCGATATTTACATCAAATCCAATGAGCTTCACTTCAATAACGAGGATTACAGAGCGGTATTCGTTCTGAAGTTCCAGGGCCAGTTTTCGGGTGCAAGCCCCTTCGAGATGGTGCAGAGCCTTTATAGCGACGAGGAGAGTCACAACTATGTGATCAATATTTCCGAGCAGGATATCGTTGTCGTTCGCGAGGTTGGCGAGGCCACGACGGGAGACGAGCTGGAGGCAATGGCGCTTTCTATGCTGAATGCGCTGGCGAAGGAATATTCCTCCGCGAAGGTGCTGATCGGTATTTCCTCCGTGGTTGAAAATCTCAAAAATCTTGCCAACGCCTATAAGGAGGCGCGCATCGCGCTGGAGGTCGGCAAGGTATTTGATATCGAGCGCCCCGTGATGTCCTATGAGAATCTCGGCATCGGCCGCCTGATCTATCAGCTGCCGACGACGCTTTGCGAGATCTTTTTGCAGGAGGTCTTCAAGAAGGGATCTCTTGAATCGCTGGATCGCGAAACGCTTCAGACCGTGCAGAGCTTCTTCGAGAATAATCTTAACGTTTCCGAGACCTCCCGCAAGCTCTTCGTTCACCGTAACACGCTGGTTTACCGTCTTGAGAAGATCCGCAAGCTGACAGGACTGGATCTGCGCGAGTTTGATCACGCTGTGACCTTCAAGGTGGCGCTGATGGTGAAGAAATATCTCACCTCGAGACCCACGAAGTTCTGATTTTTTTCGTAGCTTCATACATAAAATAGAGGATAGCTTTTGGTAGTCGACCCGCTCGGCTACCAAAAACTGTTTTTTTCGTATCGGCCGTTCGGGAAAATCGGGATAGCGCGGCAGAGCTTTTGAAGCCTCGCGCCTGCCTTTTCGGTGTTCTGCGAATGTAAATGGAAAGGATCCTATGTCTGAAATAAAATCCGCAAGAGGAGCGAGTGCGCGCGGCGGCGTGCGCCCTTTCGTGCTTTTCCTCACTCTTCTTTTTCTTTTGTCCGTTTTATCTGCCTGTGCCACGATTCCGCCCGAGGTGGAGCGGCAGAGGCTTGAAAACCGAATCGAATCCGTCAGCGTTTCCGATTGCGAAACCGTGGCCGATTGCCTTGCGAAATGGCGCTTCCCGAAGGGCTATGATGCAAAGAAGCTTGAGGAGGCGGAGAAAAGATTTCGTGATAATTATTACCGGCCTCTTGCAACCGTCTCGCTTGCAAAAGAAACGGCAAACGCCTTTATGGCGCTTTATTACGAGCAAGATCTGCTTGCCGATCGCGAGGCGTATACCGATGCGCTTATCCGCTCTCTCGTTTTTGCAACGGGGGATGATTACGGGGTCTATCGCACGGCTGAGGAATATGCAAGCTATATTTCGAATATGAGCGGCACCTCCGGCGGCGTTGGTATCACCGTCAGAAAGAATTATGAGGAGGGCACGATCACCGTCGTTCGCGTGGTTGACGATTCTCCTGCGCGGCGCGCCGGCGTGCGCAGCGGCGATATTCTCCATTCCGTGGAGGGCTTGCTCGTCACGGCGGAAACGATCGACGAGGCCTTCGAAAAAATGCAGGGCGAGGTTGGCTCCTTGATCCGTTTTTCCGTTTTGCGCGGCGATCAGGTGGTCAACTACGAGCTTGTGCGCGAGAGTCTCTCTAACCTCACGGTTTCTTATTCGATGCTTGAAGGAAAAATCGCTTATATCGCCATTTACGGCTTCAAGCAAAACACCTTTGATTATTTCAAAAAGGCCTTGGACGAAGCGGAGGCCGCGGGCGCCGTTGGCTTTATCTTTGATGTTAGAAGCAATCCCGGCGGCTATCTCAGTTCGATCTGGAACATTCTTGACTATCTGGCACCGAAGGATACCGAGCTGTTTTCGTACGGAACGGCAGGCGAGGTAACTGCGTATTTTTCCGACGACGAGCATCAGCTCAGCGTTCCCTGCGTTGTGCTCTGCAGTGAGGGCACGGCCTCGGCGGGCGAGCTTTTTACCTCCGCGCTCAGGGATTTTAACGCTTGGGGACTTTTGAAGGCGACGGTGATCGGCGTGGACAAGACGACCTTCGGCAAGGGAATTATGCAGGGCTCCTTCCGTCTTTCGGACGGATCGTATCTCACGCTGACGACCGCCTATTACAATCCGCCGAGCGGCGAGAATTATCACGGCGTCGGCATTTTCCCCGACATCGTTTGCGAGGACGAATCGCAAATTATGGATGTGGCAAGGGAAGAGCTTCTTTCACTTATCAGCGGTAATTAAGGAATTAAAAAATATTTTGCATATAGAGGAGTTAAAACGAAATGGCAGAAGTTAAGGTTTATACGAGCGAGGGCTTCCGCGCGCTGCAGGATGAGCTGGATTATCTCGTCAGCGTGAAGGTGGAGGAAAATAAGAAGGATATTTCCACCGCGCGCGCCTTCGGAGATCTCTCCGAGAATAGCGAGTATGACGAGGCAAAGGCCGAGCAGGGCAAGATCCATTCGAGAATCGCAGAGCTCAAGGAGCTGATCGCAAATGCGAAGGTTGTGGACGAGTCGGAGATCGACCGCTCCCGCATCAGCGTTGGCTCGATCGTCACGCTCTTTAATAAAGAAAGAAATAAGGAATTCACCTATCACATCGTTGGTTCGTATGAAACGGACCCCACGCAGGGTAAGATCTCGGATTCCTCCCCGATCGGAGCGGCGCTCCTCGGTGCGAAGGAGGGCGAGGAGGTCGTTGTTGAGGGAGCACGCATTCAGCACCTCACGATTCTGTCCGTAAAGAGAGCAAACGAGGAGTAATGCAAATAAATATTTGCATATGATGAGAAAGGAACCGAAAAATGGAACAAGAAATTCTTCAAAACAACAACGAGAATGCCTTGAATAGTACGAGTGAGCTTGCCGTTCGCCGCGAGAAGCTCAGCGCACTCGTGGAGGCAGGGCAGAATCCCTTTGAGATTACGAAATATGATGTGACCGCGAAGAGCGTCTCCATCGTGAAGGACTTTGAGGCAAACGAGGAGGCGCTCAGCGCAGAGGGCGCAGAGCCGATGCGCGTGCGCGTTGCCGGCCGTATGACCGGACGCAGAATTATGGGCAAGGCCTCCTTTGCTCACCTTCTGGACGGCGAGGGAAAGATCCAGATCTATCTCTCCCGCAACGATCTTGGTGATGATTCTTATGCGGCCTTCAAGAAATGGGATATCGGTGATATCATCGGCGTTGAGGGCTTCGTTTTCCGCACCCGTACGGGCGAGGTTTCGATCCACGCAGAGAGCGCCGTTTTGCTCTCCAAATCCCTTCTTCCTCTGCCTGAGAAGTTCCACGGACTCACGAACCTTGAGCAGAGATATCGCCAGAGATACGTGGATCTGATCGTGAATCCCGACGTGAAGGATACCTTCGTGAAGCGCTCGAAGATCCTCACGCTGATCCGCCGCTATCTGGACGGCAAGGGCTTCCTTGAGGTGGATACCCCCATCCTCGTTCCCTTGGAGATCGGCGCATCCGCGCGCCCCTTCGTGACGCACCACAACACGCTGGATATCGATATGTATTTGCGTATCGAAACCGAGCTTTATCTCAAGAGACTGATCGTCGGCGGTATGGACCGCGTCTACGAGGTTGGCCGTATCTTCCGTAACGAGGGTATGGACCAGAAGCACAACCCCGAGTTCACCTCCATCGAGCTGTATCAGGCGTTCACCGATTATTACGGAATGATGGATCTGGTAGAGGAGCTCTATAAGATGCTCGCAACCGAGGTTTGCGGCAGCACGAAAATCACCTATCAGGGCAATGAGATTGACCTTGGCAATTGGGAGAGACTCACGATGGTGGAGGCCGTGAAGAAGTATAGCGGCGCAGATTACAATACCTGGGAGAGCGACGAGCAGGCAAGAGAGGTTGCCAAGGCAATGCACGTGGAGGTTCCCGCCGATGCAACGCGCGGTACCGTTCTCGTTGAGCTCTTTGATGCTTACGTTGAGGAGAAGCTGATTCAGCCCACCTTTATCTACGATTATCCCGTGGAGAACAGCCCCCTTGCAAAGAGAAAGCCCGAGGATCCTCTTTTCACCGAGAGATTCGAATATTTCATCAATGCAACCGAGTTTGGTAATGCATTCTCCGAGCTGAACGATCCGATCGACCAGCGCGGCCGCTTTGAGGCGCAGGTTGCCAAGAAGCGCGCAGAGGAGCCGAACTGCCGTGCCGAGGTGGACTATGACTTCGTCACTGCCCTTGAATACGGTATGCCTCCCACAGGCGGACTTGGCTTCGGCGTTGACCGTCTCGTGATGCTTCTGACCGATTCGCCCTCGATCCGCGACGTGCTTCTTTTCCCCACGATGAAGCCCGAGGCTTAAATTTTGGAGAAAAAAGAAAAATAAAAAAGTGCTGTGTCTCCTTTGGAGCGCAGCACTTTTTTTATTGAAGAAATTGCTTTTTTATAATAATTATTTACAAAAACGCGTTTTTGATGTAATGATGGATGCGTGGCGGTTTTTTGGTTTTTAAATTTTTGCCATAGCGTCGCGGATCAGAATGCGCGAGCATTTCACGATAAGATCGTAATAAAGCAGATCGAGCTCCTCGCTTGCACAATGAACGCCGCATTCCATATTGAAAAATCCCTTGAAGCCCGAGCTGAAAAGAATGGGCAGAAGCTCGGAAAAATTCACCTTGCCGATGCCGGGGCAGAGGTGGCGATCCTCGCAGGCGTGGTTATCGTCCACGTGCAGAATCTTGATCTTATCCACGATCATTTTGAAATCCTCGATATGGCCGCGCTCGCTTTTTTGAAGATTGGCGTGTCCGAAATCCCAGCAGGCGCCGACGAGCGGCGAATTCATACTCTCGATCAACTCGATATGATCCTCCACCTGCCAGGAGAAGAAGGGGGCGAAGATATTTTCCACGGCGATGCCCGCGCCGTATTTTTCTGCGGCCTCCAGGTGCCGCTTCAGCATTTCCTTATTGCCCTTCATTGCGATCCTGCGGTCGTGATTTTTTTCGGGGGCGCTCACGGGATGCCAGGCGCCCCATTTTGCGCCGAGCACCTGCATTGCCTTGAAGGCATAGGCCATCTGCTTTTCCACCTCCTCGTCATAGCAGGTGCTGGGCAAAAGCAGATCGTAATAGGGAAGATGCACCTGAGAGCAAACGAGCCCCGCTTCATCGAAATTCTGACGGATGCGGGCGATGTTTTCGTCCTCCTTGCCGTCAAAAAAGAGACTGCGGTGAAAGCAGAAATCAATGCCGTCAAAGCCAAGGGCCTTGAGCTTTTTGAGAAAGGGAACCTCGAAGGAATGAACGCCGAATTCAAGATAGGTGGATAATTTCATAGCCGTGCCTCCGTGCGCAAGCGTTGCGCCTTTTTCTTACCCATAGTATAGCACGGGCGGCGAAAAAAGTCAATCGAGCGCGCGACAAAAGTAAAAAATGCGTAAACCTTCCGCCCTCGCGATTGACAGCCGGAGAAAAATGTGCTAAACTCAAAGGGCAAAGCAAAAAGGAGAAAAAGCTATGGAAGAAAAATACGAGGGCGGCGAAATCGTCTCCCCTTTTATGAAAAAGCTGGATAATTTTTGGTATCATTATAAATGGCATTCGCTGATTGCTCTCTTTTTCGTTCTGGTGATCACCGTTTGCTCCGTGCAGATGTGCACGCGCGAGGAATACGATATCCATATTTTGTATGCAGGACCAAACGATATTAAGAAAACGGCGGATGAGGGGCTTTCGGATTACCGCATTCTTTATACCTCGCTGAAGCTTGCCACCTCGGATTACGATGGAAACGGAGAGGTCAATCCCAATCTGCAAACGCTCTTTCTCCCTTCCGCAGAGGAGATAGAAAAGATCAACGCCTCCTTGCCCACGGGCTATGAGGTGCAAACGCAGGTTGTCACCGAAAACGGAGATCAATTCAACAGCCTGATGATTCTGAGCGATTATTATCTTTGCATTCTTTCGGAGGCGAATTATCTCGCCTACCGCGATCGTGGCGAGGGCTTCTTTGTTTCGCTTGCGCCTTATGTCGGCGAAAACGAGGTGGAATATTACGATGAGCGCAAGGAGGCCGTGTATCTTGATTCGCTTGCCTTCGGTGAGCTTCCCGGGTGCGCGGATCTCGACGAGACGACCGTGATCTGCCTGCGCTCCGTCAGCGAGGTGGCAAAGCGTGCCGATCGCAAGGGAAGCGCCGAGCAGTTTGCGCGCGCCGAGAAAACGCTTGTGAATATATTCGAAGGTCTTGATGACGAGCAGTCTTAAGAACGGATGCGAATGAAAAGAGCACCGCGTAGAAAAAACGCGGTGCTTTCATTTTTTTTAAAACTACCAAAAAAATATGCGAAAAACATTCTCTCGTCTTTGTTTGTTCCATAAAGGAACTTTTTCACAAGGACTTTTTTGAAAGTGTTTTCAAATAAATTCCGCCCTCGTCTTCGTATGGATACTGTATGCAAAGATAGGAGATTCCCGATTCGATGCATTCTCGCATGGGGAGCACGGCGATTTCTTTTTCGCCGATCCAAAGCGTGGCGCTTCCCTTCTCCGTGTTATATTCTATCGCGAGAGTAACGAAGCGCTTTGGGGGGATTTCTTTCTCCGAAAGATCGATACCGAAGGGGGAGAGCTCCGCGGCAAATCGGTCGCAAGCGTTGAAGTGGCGATCCGAGAGCGCGATGCGCGCGCCGCTTCCCGTCAGGTAAAGCTCGGTCTCCACGCGCCCGCATTGGGAAGCGGGGAAGTTCCAGACAATTCCCTGCATTCCTTCCAAAAGCCGCGCATCCTTGTTGTGCGAAATATAAGCGCACTCGAGATAGCCGCCCTCGGGATCCGGCATCATCACCGCACCCGTGATGCGGTTATAGGAGCAATGTCCGTTGCCGTATTCCATCGTTGAGCCTGCGATGCTTTTGAGGTAAAGATGTGTGGTAACATTGGCAAGGCCGGAGAGAAAATCCTCCTTGCGCTCGCTTTCGTAAAGCCAGTCAAGATTGAAGATCATGAGGCGGCGGCAGGTTGCGTTTTGCCCTGCGGCAACGAGGATCTTTCCCATCGGAAGCTCGATGGCCTGAAATTGGTGTACGCTTTTGTCAAAGGCGTCAAATTTGCCGCCCGCGTAGCGGAAATCGGATGCGTTACGAATCGGATTCAGGCAAATCTCGCGGTAGCCGATCCATGTGCGCCCGCAGTCCTCGCTGATGGCGGCGTGTGCCGCATCGCGGTTGGTGAAAACATCCTCCCAGTAGCCGTTTTTGATATTCTCGGGAAGCGGCGGCATCTGATGCTCGTGATCCTCCTCGGGGAGGGGCTGGGTGTTGTTCCAAAGGGCTAAAATGCGCCCGTCCGAGAGGCGGAGAAGAAAGGGCGTTGTGTTCGTTCCGTGGAAGGGGGAGGGCGTCATTTCACTCCAGCTTTCGCCGCCGTCCTCGGAAAAGCTTTGATAAAAATAGTCGGTCGAGGTGCGGATCAGCATCATCATTCGGCCATTGCCGAGCTCCACGGCACAGGGCTCGCTTCCGTTGGAGATGCTCCAGCGAACGCCCTTGTGCGGATAAGTCGGTTCGTGCTTGGGCGGCGCGGGAAGCTCCACGGCCGTGAAGCTTTCGCCGAAATCATCGCTATAGAGAAATACGGGGAGGTTGATGCCGTCCTCGCGCTTTCTCTGCGCAGTGAAAAAGATGCGGTTGCTCTTCTCGCATTTTTGCGGTAAAAATTCGCAGAAATAGAATTTGTCCGAGATCACGTGCTCCTTCGGGGAGGGATCGTCCGGCCCGATTGCCGAGCGCTTGATATAGGTCTTTCCTTCCTTGGCAACCGCCTTGATATAAAGCCCCTTTTCGGGAATATAAAGGCAGGGGCCCATGTCGCCGCGATCGTAATGAAGCGTCCAGGAAATGCCGCAATCGAGTGAGCTGAGATAGGCCTTTTGCCCGCCCGCGCCGTGCAGGGCAGTGGAATGGATTCTGCCGTATTCGCGAAGCTCACCATTTGGTAAAAGCGTCATGGCGCTGCGCGCATCTGCAAGCGCGGTGGCAACGATTTTCGGCTCGCGGATATGCATAAGCATATCGCGCACGTCCTCGGTTAAAACTGTGTTGAAAATGTCCGTATAAGCTTTCATTTTTTGATTTCCCGTAACCTTTATCCTTCGGCCGCGCCAAAGTCGCGGATGAAGTCGATCTCGCCCGCATTCTTGGCGGCCTCCAATTTTTCCTTTGCACCGATCACGCAAACCGAGGCGTTTTCAAGAAGCGCGCTGATCTGCGCTGCCTCGGCGAGGAGGTCGTCTTTGCCGATGGAAAGAAGTGCTTTGCGGAAGGCAATGCGCTCTTCCTTCGTGCGTCCGCACAGGTAGTCTGCCGTTGCCATTTCGCCCTGCATATGAGGAGAAAGAAGGGGATCGGCGGCACCCAGCGTGCCGATGATAATATCGGTCAGATCCTCGTTTTCCGAGGTAAAGCTCTCAGTGAATTTCTCTGATCCGCCATAGATTGCAAGGGCGGCCTCGGGCGCGGGATCACGGTAGGAATAAAAGGCGGTATTGCCGTTCTTGCGATGCACAAGACCTGCGCCGTATGCGCCGTTTTTCACGCGGATCTCGTTCCATAAATATTCATAGGAAAGAAGATGGCGAAGCACGAGTGCCGCAGGGCTGTATTCGGAAAGCGTGCCGCCTGCCACGGCATAGGCAACCCGCGCCGCCGTGACGATTCCCTCGCGGCGCTTAGGAAGAAGCGGGAGGGAAAGCTCGCCGCAGGGAGCGCTTCCGCTCTTCAAAACAGAAAGGATGCTTTTGGCAAAGGGAAGATCCTTTTCTCCGATCAAGGAAACAAAAACGCGCTCTTTTGTAAAGAATTGATTGCAAAAACGATTGAATTTATCGGAAATCGACTCCCATTTTTCGTCGAAAGCAGAGAGAATTTCTTTCTTCGCGAGATACCCCTCGTATCCCGAGGCGTATTCCGAAACCGCATCCGCAAGGCAAGCCGAGGCGAAAACGCGGCCGATGGCGGCGGTGTGTCCCGCCGAGAGAATATGCTCCTCAAAAGCAAGCTTCGTCTGGCGCAGAATGTTCAGCACCTTTTCCTTATCGAAGCGCGTTTTATAAAGGATCTCGCCGAACAGGTCGATCGCCTCCTCCTTTTGCGAGGGGAGAAGGGAGATCTGCGCGCGCAGATAGAGCCTTGCCTTTTCGGGCTCGCCCTTTTCGCCTGCGCAGTAGAGCGAGAAGCTGAGATCGCCAAGATGCGCCTTGATGCGGCTTTGCAGGTCAAGCGCCGTATATTTTTCGGTGTCCATTGCGCCGAGTGCGTGGCAGAAGAGCGAAAGATAAGGAAGATCCTCCTGCTTTGTCTCGGGAATCGAGAAGAAGGCATCGAGATAAAGGATGCCGTCGGTATGCACGGCGCTATGCAAAAGCGGCGCGCCGCAGAGCGTGAGAGCCTCGGTCGGCGTGAAGCTCGGCTCCTTCGGTATGTCCGCTAAGGAAAGAGCGGGAAGGGTGGCGAGCGCCTCCGCCGTGTCGGGCGTCTCCTGCCAGGAGATGAGCGCCTGCTCACGCGCTTTCAAGGTCGCTTCCGCATCCTCGCCCATTGCGGAAAGCAGGGCGGCGACGCGCGCCTTTTCCTCTTCTGCGCGCCTTTCGGAGAGTGCCTTATCGGGGAGAAGGAGAATCTCAGCCGTGTGCGGATTTTCAAGAAAGACCTCGCGCAGAAGGTCGGAATAAAAGCTCGTTTCGATCGCGGCACGAAGCTCGGAAAGCGTATCGTTGATCATCAGATTCTGCGCGGGATCGCCGCCGTAAAGCCAGCTTTCCATTGCGCTCATCGCATAGATCAGGCCGCGCGGATAGGATCCGAAATCCTTTTCTCTATGCCGAAATTCGATCTGATTGAGCGCGGCGGCAAGGCGCTTCTTATCGGGCTTCTCTGCGGCTTTTTCGAATACGGCGCGGATCGCTTCCTTGATCTTTTCTGCGTTTTTCTCCTCGGCGCCGCGGATCTCAAGAATCTCGGAGGCGCGAAGAACGCCGTCATAGGAATAAAGAGAAACATCCTCGCAAAGCCCGAGGTCGAGCAGCTCCTTTTTGAGGGGGGCTTCGTTGGAGCCGCAAAGAACGTCCGCGATCACGGAAAGGCCGATCAGCTTTTTCTGCTCGTCGAAGCGATGCGTCAGATAGCCGAGCGCCATCCTTGCCTTGCCGTCATCTCCCTCTCCAACCTCATAGGAGCGAGTCTCGGCGCGGTGGCCGCGGGACAGCTGATCCTCGATCTCGGGGAAGCCGCCTTCAAAGCGCTCGTAGGGAGAAAGAAAGCCATCCAGCCGTGCAAGCGCGCTTTCAATATCCATTTTTCCGTCAAGGAAGATCAGCGCCTGCGAGGGATGATAAAAGGTTGCGTGTGCTTTTTTAAACTCTTCGTAGGTTAGGGAAAGGATGGCGCCCGGCTCTCCGCCCGAATCCCGCCCGTAGCAGGTGTCGGGATAAAGAAGCCCCGTCATATATTCGCTGAGCAGATCCTCGGGAGAGGAATAAGCGCCCTTCATTTCGTTATAAACGACGCCGCTTGCGCCGTGCGCACCGCTTTCATCCGTCGTGATATGGAAGCCCTCCTGCAGGAAGATCTCGGGGCGCGTGAGCGCGGCGGGATGCAAAACGGCATCCATATAAATATCCATCAGATTGTAAAAATCCTTCTCCACGCGGGAAGAGACGGGATACATCGTTTTATCGGGGAAGGTGAAGGCGTTGAGAAAGGTTTGCATCGAGCCCTTGAGCAGGGCAACGAAGGGCTCCTTCACGGGGTATTTATCCGAGCCGCAAAGAACGGAATGCTCCAAAATATGAAAAACGCCCGTATCGTCCGTCGGAACGGTTTTGAAGGCGATGGCGAAGGTTTTGTTCTCGTCCTCGCGGGCAAGATAGCAGAGCCTTGCGCCGTTTTTCTCATATTCCATTTCATAGAGAACACCGCTCACCTCGCCGATTTCTCGCACGCGCAGAACGCGGAAGCCGTGAATTTTTTCGTTGATCCTCATATGCGACCTCGTAAAAGCTTTTTTCTATATTATAGCACAGTTCTCGGCTTTTTTAAAGGCTTCGGCAAAAATAAAACGAATTTTTGAAAGCTTTTTGGTTGACAAGGGGATCGGACGGTGGTACAATGGAATAAAATTCCCCAAAAAGGAGAAAAGCAATGCAGATCAAACCCGATTTGAGCAAAAAGCTCGGAAAAATCAAGGATATGAATGCCACAGGTCAGGCACCTATGGGGGGCGGTCAGGCCTTCAATGCCTTCAACCATTTTCACCTTCTCTCGGATATTTCGGTTCCTTATGTCCGTCTGCACGATGTCGGCGGACTTTTTGGCGGCAATCGCTTCGTGGATGTGCCGAATATTTTCCGCGATTTCGATGCGGATGAAAACGATCCGAAAAATTATGATTTTGCCTTCACCGATGCCTATATCGCGGCACTCGATAAGAACGGGCTGAAGCCCTATTACCGCCTGGGCGTCACGATTGAAAACCACGCTGAGGTGAAGTCCTATCGCATCGATCCGCCTGCCGATTATGAGAAGTGGGCGCGCATCTGCGAGCACATCATTGCGCATTATAACGAGGGCTGGGCGGACGGCTTTCATTACGGCATTGAATACTGGGAGATCTGGAATGAGCCCGATGACGGACTCAGAGTTTCGCAGATGTGGAACGGCACGGCCGAGGATTATTATCGGCTTTACGACGTTGCCGCCAAGCACCTGAAAAAGAGATTCCCCGATATCAAGATCGGCGGCTATGCGGCGATCGGCTTTTATGCCGCCGTGGAAAGCGAGGAGTATCTTGCCACCGAGGCGGCAACGCGCCCGAAGTATTTCCTTGAGTTTTTCCACGGCTTTATGAAATATATCAAGGAGCACGGTTCTCCGATCGACTTTTTCTCCTGGCATAGCTATTCCGCACCCGAAAAGTTTTTAAGAGAGATTGGCTGGGTGTGCGATCAGCTGGAAAAATACGGCTACGGCTATGTGGAGAAGCATATCAACGAATGGAATCCGCCCTCCCGTGCGCAAAGAGATAAGGCCGTTCACGCGGCGAATATTGCGGCAACGATGCTCGGAACGCAAAATACCCCCGTGGATATGCTGATGGTTTATGATGCGCGTCTTGACGGAAGCACCTATTCGGCGCTTTTCCTTCCTGCGCTGAACTGCCCCTGCCTTTCGCACTCGTATTATGCCTTTATGGCCTTCGCGGTGCTCAAAAAGCTTGGAACGCAGGTGGCCTTGGAGGGCGCGGAGGATGGCGTTTTCGCCGTTTGCGCGACTGACGGAAAGAAAAACGCATTGATGATTTCCAATATCTCGGGCGAGGATAAGCCTCTGGAGATCGCAGGCGTGGATCTTTCGGATGCGCGCTGGCACTTGATCGACGACGATTGTCGCCTTTCGATGGTTCCCTATGTGAAAACGGTTAAAAACAATACGGTCGTATTGGTGGAGTTTTAAATAAGACTGAGGCGGAGAAGCGTTTGGCTTCTTCGCCTCTTTTGTTATCACGCCTTGGCGTGTATATCAGGAACACGAAATATTGTATATCATCACTCGCTCTGTGAGCGCATAGACCGCCCGGGTATTCGCCTATGGCGAAAATTTGCACGCTTGCCGCCGTTTCGCGAGCGAACGGCGCTCTGCGCGGCAAAACCGAACCGGATTTTTGCGTGAGACGCAAAAAACGCGGTCTGAAGCGAGAGTAGCAGCTCCAAAGAACGAAAAAAGCACCCCTTTTGGGGTGCTTGCTACCCGGGTATTCGCCTATGGCGAAAATTTGCACGCTTGCCGCCGTTTCGCAAGCGAACGGCGCTCTGCGCGGCAAAACCGAACCGGATTTTTGCGTGAGGCGCAAAAAACACGGTCTGAAGCGAGAGTAGCAGCTCCAAAGAACGAAAAAAGCACCCCTTTTGGGGTGCTTCGTTCTTTGGAGCTGCTACCCGGATTCGGACCGGGGGCCTCATCCTTACCAAGGATGTGCTCTACC
>JAZTWU010000066.1:0-1462 GCA_045636085.1 Eubacteriales bacterium | reverse complement strand
CGATGAATACCACCGGCACCAGCGAGAGCAGCGTCAGGGAGGGGTTCAGCGCCAACATGATGATGACGATGCCGATGAGCTGGAATACATGCACCACCGCCTCCTGGGTGATGCGCAGCATGAACTGCTGCAGGGTGGCGGAATCGCTGGCGATGCGGTTGATCACCGAGCCGGTGGAGGTCTTATCGTAGAACTTCATCGGCAGGTACTGCGCCTTCTTATAAATATCGTTACGAAGGGAGGCCACCGTTTTGTTTCCGACCATACGCATCAGATACGAGCGGAGAATACCAACGCCGTACTGCAAAACATAGGTGGAAAGGAGCAGGATGATCATCGCCGTCAGCACCTTCTTGGGCTCGCCCGAGAAGGCATTCTTGATCGATCCGAGAATGGGAATACTGCTCGTTCCGCTTCCGCCGGGGAACACCGCATCCACGATAAAGCCCGTGATCGAGGGCGGGATCAGCGCCATAAACGTGGTGAAAAGCGAAAGGAAAATGCAGAAGATCAAGGTCTTCGTATGCGGCAGGATATATTTCGAAAGCTGCTTGACGATCTTCTTTTTGGAGCGGCACATAATGCACTCCGCACCGGGATGCAGAAGCGGCCTTCCGCACTTGGGGCAAACGCTGAGCGCCTTCTCGTAGGCCACGCTCATCACGGCGTATTCCTCGTTGAAGGGCTTGCCCTCGTTCAGATGCGAGATAAAGAGCGCGGCGGCATCGCAAAGCGGGGCAACGCCATAGGTATAGCGGAAGAAGATCTCCCGCTTTCCGCCCTTCATTTTCGCCGAAAGCGTTGCGTTTCCGTACATACGCTTGGCACGAACCTCCTCCATATCCGCATAGAGGTATTCGGGCGTTTCGGAAAGGCTCGAATCGTAAAGCACGGCCTTCGTCTCGGTAAACAAAAGAGCGGTTTCTCCGTAACGTCCGCCAAGGGTCATATCCCCCACGATCGCGAACAAAACCTTGTCACCACTCTCAAAAAGCGCCTCAACCAAGGAAACCGCCCTCTCGGGAAGTTCCTTGTTTTTCAGCAGCATCTCCATATTCACGTTCATAGCTTTGGCTCTCCTTGCCAATGGCAATTTGAATTTGCACATTCCCTGTGCCCTCTCACTATACCATAGCAAAAGAGAAAAAGCAACCCCTTTTTTCAAAAAAAGAAAAAAAGTTTTCGCCCCCGCCGAAGCGCTTTGGAAAAGGCGCACGAAGGGCTTGTTACTTTTGCAAAAAGCCCGCCGTCGTTTTTCACAAAGGCTTGGCAATCACTGGCGAAATTAAAGACAGCATCATCACTTCACCTTATAAATGCCTTTTTATCAAAGAAGGTCATAAATGTTTATTATTTTCTTCTTTGTTTGTTTTGCCGCTTGCAGTGATTTATATGCTCCACCGTAGCTGCGATTTACATACGCTATTATAAGGTCTGCGTTTGTCATCATCCATTCGTTTCT
>JAZTWU010000065.1:0-6340 GCA_045636085.1 Eubacteriales bacterium | reverse complement strand
ATGGGTCATCCCGATGCTCTGAAGGACGCCGTGTGCAGTCCCGGCGGAAGTACCATTGAGGGCGTTCGCGCGCTTGAAAACGCCGCTATGCGCGGTGCTCTGATCGTGGCCGTTGAGGCCGCTTATATCCGAACGAAGGAGCTGGGAAAATAATTTTCCGCTATAAAAAAGCCTCGCTGCCCCTCTTGCCGAGCGATAGCGACGCTTTTTTTATTCGAATTTCAAAGAGTAAAGATCTGCATCGTAAAGCTCGATCTCAAGCGTCACGGGCTTTCCCTTGAGGCGGGAAACGGCGCCGTCATCCTCAAAGCGGATGCGCTTGTGCGTTGCGTTTCCGAAGACCTCCACGGAGGTGTATGCTTCATCGCCGCACCGCAATGTGAAGAAGGCGTGGCCGCGCGCCGAGGTTGCAATATTCGCAAAGAGCGCATCGCCGCCGTAGATGAATTCCTTGGTCAAAACCGTTTTCTCCTCGCCGCCCGCATGCAGAGAAACGAAGCCGTCGAGGCGCACGGTATATTTCACGAGGCGGTTATGGCTGTTTTCCGTGGGGCGGAAGCTTTCGCGCAGAATCAGCATATATTCGTTTTCCTCACCTTGGAAGGCGGCAGGAACCTCGATCAACACAGGCTGTGCCGTGCCGTCACCGTAAACGAAGGCCTCGGGGTTTTCGGGGGGCGGGGGAAGGAGCGCCTCGTCGTATTTTTCAAAATGATAGCCGTCACGCGAGCACATAAAGAGACCGTCGGAGATCGCGAGACCAAAGCGCGCCATAACCTTCATTCTCTCGAGGCGATTTTCCTTTCCGCAAAGCTCATCGTAGTTTTTCGTCCATCCCTTGCGCTCCACGTAGCGAAGCGGAAAGCCGATAAAGAGATGCGGCGCTCTGGGGTAGGGGAAAATCGAGTTGAAATAAAGCTGGAAGGGCTTGCCCGTCGTTTCAATCAGCTTCGGCTCAGACCAGTGGATAAAGTCCTCGGATTCCATAACGCGCACGTCGCGCATCATCCGATAGGTGCCCTTTCCCGGCGCGCGGAGCATAAAGGTCTCCGGATCAAAAAGCGCGCTGGCATCCTTGTCCGTATAGGAAAAATCGATGGGAGGAACGCTGTCCTCAGGGGTGTGCTCGGCGCGGAAGAAGGCGAAATATTTTCCGTGCTCCTTGCTGTAAAAGGCGCGGTTTTGCGAATCAAATTCGCCCTTGTCCGTTATAAAGCGGCTCTTCGTGAAATGAATGCCGTCCGCGCTGAAAAGCGCGATCAGGGATGCGTGTCCCATCCACCAGCAGGTCATCTTGTATTTCTCGTCCGCAGGGCAGGCGGGATTCTCATCGTAGAAAACCGAGAGGTTGTCAAAGCCGTTGAAATCGAATTTTTTCACGGCGGGGATGTCAAGAATGATGTTGTTTTCCTTCGATCCGCAAAAATCGATGATGCCGAGATTGGGGCGCACCCAATGCAGTCCGTCCTCGCTCTCGAGAACGCAAATAAATTTTTCCTTTGGGGTAACGGTGGTGGTGTAATAGGTTCTCCATTTTCCCTCGGCAAAAACGGTGGAAAACATCGTGGTGTATTTTGCCTCCCAAGGCATATCCATCGTGAGAAGCACCTCGCGGCGCACGGGCTTATGCAAGCGGCGCTCGGCGGTGGTTTTCTCCTCGTTTATCAAAAAGGTGTCAAAAAAGCATTCTCTTCGGCTTCCGATATTGATCATATTTTTTCTCCTTGCCCTTCGGCATTTCGATAATTTGATTGTAGCATAAGAGGATCAATTTGTCAATCAATCCTTGGTCGAACTATATTTCTTCGATATAAAAGGCGTCCTCTGTGTCGAGAAGTGCGGAATAGGTTGCGTATCGGATGCCCTTGATCATCGATTCGATGCGTCTATGGTCGTGTCCTTGAAATACCGTGCGTACATTTTTTGAGCTCTCCAGAATTTTCATAACCGCATCCGCATTGTGCACTCTTCTCCAAGGCGTTGCATCGGGATCGAGCGGAAAATGCGCGAAAACATAGATGGGGGAGCCTTGAACTCCTTCCAATTCCTCGCGAAGCTCGTTAAGGCGCGGAATATAGATTTGCTGCCAGTTGCCGTTTCCTTTTTGATAGTCTCTGCCGTCCTTAAAACAGCAGGTATCCAAAAAAAGGAAATGGCATCTGCCAAACGCTCCGTTTTTGGGGCGATGGTGTTCCCCGAGTATTTCATAAAACTCTTCCTTTGAGAAATTAACGATGTCGTGATTTCCAAACATCACGAAAACGGGGAAGTCATATTGCTCAAAAAGCGCGCGCAGGAGACGAAGGCTCTCGATCTCCATCTCATGGTTTTTTTCCTTGTCCGTCAGATCTCCGAGAAATACTGCCAGCGCGCATCCCGCTTTGGAAAAAGCATCCAAAGCACCTTTTAGCCGCGCATATCCCATGATATGTGCTGCGTCGGTGGCATAATGTGAATCTGTAAAAATTCCGATTTTCATAATATTTTTTCTTGCCGTATCAGGGCAAAACAATGCTGCCGCCGATTTCCAAGGCGTAATCTCCACTTTTTAGAATTTTAACGAGGGCTTCTTCACTTTCGGGAATCGTTCTCGTCCGCAAAAGGCAAGCGCCTTCGCCACCCGGATGGTGCAAATCCGAACCGCCAACGATGATGGGAAGCTTGGTGCTCTTGGCCCAATTTGCCGTCGCCGCCGTGCGTGGGTTATAGCCGGGATAAAGGTTGAAGACTTCAATGCCGTCAAGATGCGCGGCCCCCGCATGTATCATGCCGTCGCGGTCGGGGTGTGCTTGTAAAACAAGAAATTCCTTTTCGGCGAAAGCATCGCGAAGCTTTGCGAGTCCGCCGTCCACGCTATCATAAACGCGCGAAAGAGTGTCTTCGCCAAGACCGAGCACGAGATAGTCGTTTTTGTTCTCTCGAAAACGGAGCTCAATGCCGAAAAGCGCCGTGATTTTCGCCGCTTCCGTTGCCTTCTTCAGATCGTGGTAAGCTTGGCGGTACTGCGAAAGGAATTCCTCCTTTGATTTGTAAAGCTCCATATGATACGGGCCGAAATGGTTGGTTAGCACAGCGGCGTGAATTCTCTCGCGCGAGAGTGCCTGCGCAAGTTCTTTTGCGGAAAAGGAACTGCAAGGACTGGCGGGGGCGGTATGTGTGTGAAGCTCCGTGCGAAAGGGATAGGCCGCTTCGATTTCCTTTTTGTAGTCTTTTATCATGCCTTTTGCGTTCCTTTGAAGATTTTTTCGGCTTTTTTCAGTGTGTCCTTACCCATGCGCAGAATGTAATCGTAGTCCGCGCCCGTAGAAATCATGTTCACACCGAGATCGCGATAGGTCGCAAGCGTTTTTTCGTCAATGGCATAGGTGGAAAGACCAACGGCTTTGTTTTTTTCGAGAAAGGCATTTGCCGCTTTTTTGGCAAGCGAAAGGTTTTCTTCGCAGAAAATGTCGCCGAGGCGGGAAATCGAGCCCGAAAGATCATGCATTCCAAGAACGCATCCGTCCAGAAAGGGAATTTTCGCAATGTTTTCTGCATCCAAGGCTGCGCTCCTCTGCTCGATCATCACAAAGCGGCAAAGCGAAAGATGCCCTTCCTTATAAAAGCGCGCCTCATCGTCAAGCCCGTAGCGCACGGCCCCCTTTGGGCCGCATCCGCGTTTTCCGAACGGAGGATAAAGCGTTTCGGCGAGTAAGGCCTTTGCGTGCTCTGCATCCTTCACCATGGGGAAAAGAATGCCATCCGGCCCCATTTCAAGGATGTGCTTTGTCATCGTCAGATCATCCACGGGAACTCGGACGATTACGGAGGCGCCAACGGATTTTGCCGCCAGAAGATGATGATAAACATCCTGTTCCGAAAGTGAGGCGTGCTCCGTGTCGATGAAAAGATAATCGTAACCGAGGGATCCTAAAATTTCGGTGGCGATGGGGTCCCGAAGATTGATATGCGCTCCGATCAGCGGCGCGCCGCCGGCAAGCTTTTCTTTCAAATTCATAAAAATGTCCTCTCGGATTAAAGTTAACATCATTATATCATAAAATGCGTCCTGCAAACAATTCAAAGAAGGGACAAATAGTTTATAAAAAAAGGACAAACCGTTGCTTTTTTGATTGCAATGTGCTAAACTGTATGCAAGCGAAATATCTGTATTGTGTTTGAAATTTTAGGGAAATCTATATATTTAAGGAAAAATATGAAGATTTTATTCAAGAAAACCGATCTCGCCTCTGATGCAACAAAACATACATTTAAAGGACTTGGCATCTCGGAATGCTTCGTCAAAAACCTGAATGTTTCGGCAGACAAGGCATCCACTTTGCGAACCGTGCATCACCATGCCTTTTACGAGGCGCATATTATACGCTCGGGTAGCCAGAAATATGAAATCGGGAATGAAAAAATAACCGTCAGCGCAGGTGAGCTTTTGCTGATCGCGCCTTATACGCCGCATTTGGCTGTGAGCGAAACGGATGATTATAAAAAATATGCCGTTGACTTTGCCTTGAACGAGGAAAGTCCTCTGTTGTCAAAAAAAACGCATCTTGCGCCCTATAAAACCGCGAAAGCCTCCGAAGCGCTTCTTTCTCTTTTTGATTTTCTTCTCGAAGAAAATCTGGCGCCCTCGGCCTTTTCCGGATCCGTATCGGAGCTTGCGGCCATCGAATGCATTCTTTTGATTCTCAGGCTTGTCGGGGCGAAAGAGGAAGGGGAGCGTCATAGCCCTCCCTTGAGCGATACGCGGGTCGTAATGGCAAAGCAGTTTATCCGCGACAATGTGCAATCCGGTTTTGCAATTCGAGAGCTGGCTTCCTACTGTGATGTAGGCGAAAAGCAGCTTGCACGGATTTTTTGCAAGGAAGAAGGATGCACCGTGGCGGAATATGTTCGGATGCAGAGATTGAAGCATATCAAAACGTTGCTTGCAAGCGATGCGTATTCCGTTCGTCAAATCAGCGAAATGATGAATTTTTCGAGCGAGTATTATTTGAATTCGTTTTTTAAAAAGCATACGGGGATGACGCCGGGGACATATCGTTTGGCGCACCGTAAGGAAAACAAAAAAGAACAGGGCTGAAGAGAGGCCCTGTTCTTTGTATGAAGCGAAAAATATAATTCGGTGCTGAAAAACGTCGGATAATATTTATTTTATAACCGTAAAAATCCTTTTTATGCCTCGGGATTCTTGGAAAGATGCTTCAGATACGCGTTGATAAATCCGCCGATATCGCCGTCCATCACCGCATCGATATTGCCGTTTTCAAAGCCCGTTCTCGTGTCCTTGGCAAGCGTATAGGGCATAAATACATAGCTTCGGATCTGGCTACCCCATTCGATGTTTGCCTTGTTGCCCTGGATGTCCTCGATTCGGTCAAGCTTTTCGCGGAGCTTGATCTCCATAAGCTTTGCCTTAAGCATTTTAAGGGCGGTTTCCTTGTTCTGAAGCTGGCTTCGTTCTGTCTGACAACCAACAACAATACCTGTGGGTTTATGCACAATACGAATAGCCGAGTCGGTCTTGTTAATATGCTGACCACCTGCACCGGATGAACGGTGCGCAGTGATGTCAAGATCTTCATCACGAAGGACAATGGTATCATCATCCTCAAATTCGGGCATAACCTCTACAGATGAGAAGGATGTGTGGCGTCTGCCGGAGGAATCGAAGGGAGAAACACGCACGAGACGGTGAACACCGTTCTCGCTCTTGAGGTATCCGTAAGCATTCATACCCTCGATCATAATGGTCGCAGACTTAAGTCCTGCCTCATCACCGTCAAGCCAGTCGATAAGCTTTACGTTAAAGCCTCTCTTTTCGCCCCATCTCACATACATTCGGTAAAGCATAGACGCCCAATCCTGCGCCTCTGTGCCACCCGCACCGGGATGGAAGGAAACAATTGCGTTGTTTTTATCGTAAGGACCGGAGAGAAGAACCTCGATTCTTTTTGCCTCGGCCTCTTTTTCTATTGCCTCGGTCTCGGAGACAACCTCGTTAACTGAATCCTCGTCCTCTGCCTCAATAGCCATTTCACAGAGAGTAAAGGTGTCGTCAAGTCTTGCGGCAAGTGCCTCATAGCTTTCGTATTTATCCTTAAGCTGCTTTATTTCCTGCAGCTTTTTTGATGATTTTTCTGCATCATTCCAGAAATCCTGCACCATGGTCTCTCTTTCAAGATCGGCGCATCTTTCTTTAACCTCGTCTATTCTGAGCTGATTTTTAAGCTCGCCTATTACATCATAGAGGCTAACCAGCTTTCTTTTTGCTTCTTCAAGGGCAACTATCACGTTTTTTTGTCCTTTCACTTACTGAATTTTAGTCATACAGAAACATTTTAGC
>JAZTWU010000064.1:0-5440 GCA_045636085.1 Eubacteriales bacterium | reverse complement strand
CACCTCTCTTTTCGTCAGCGGATGCCGCAACGCCTGCAAAAACTGCTTCAATAAAGAGACTTGGGCATTTGATTACGGTCAGCCTTTCACGGAGGAAACGGCCGAGGAAATTTATAAAACCTTCGAGAATCCTGTTCTCGCAGTATTGACGGTGCTGGGCGGCGAGCCGATGGAGCCGGAAAATCAAGTGGCACTCCTTCCGTTTTTGCGCGAATTCAAGCGCCGTTATCCGAAGAAAACGCTTTGGATCTTCACGGGCAACCTCTATGAGGAGCTCGTGGGGCTTCGCGGTATGCACCCGAAGTTTCTGCCGATCACGGCCGAGATCCTTGCGCTCACGGACGTCTTGGTGGACGGAAGATATGAGGAAGAAAAAAAGAGCCTCGGCATTCGTTTCCGCGGCTCAACCAATCAGCGCATCATCGATATGAATCAAACGCGTGCCGAGGGCCGCGTCGTCATATGGGAAGGCTGTAAAAAAGATAGAATTTTTGAAAAACAGGAGATCGAAAAGTGAAAATCAAGGTTAAAAAGCTGAATGAAAACGCCATTCTCCCGACCTACGGCAGCGCATTTGCCGCAGGCGCGGATCTTTACTGCCTCCCCGGTGAGGAAACCGTGATCCCCCCGCACGAAACAGTGATGATCCATACGGGACTTGCGATGGAGATTCCCGAGGGCTATGCAGGCTTCCTCTTTGCAAGAAGCGGCATCGCCTCCAAGCGCGGCCTCGCGCCCGCTAATAAGGTTGGCGTTGTGGATTCGGATTACCGTGGCGAATTTATGGTGGCGCTTCATAATCATTCCTCCGCCCCCGCCTCGATCGCAGGCGGCGAGCGCATTGCCCAGCTTTGCATTCTTCCCGCCTTGCAGGGCGAGTTCGTTCTTGCGGAGTCGCTGGATGAAACCGAGCGCGGCGCAGGCGGCTTCGGCTCAACGGGTACGAAATAAGTATTTACATAGGAGAAACAAAATGACTTTTGTAGAAGGACTTTTCTTTGAATATCGCTTTTTCGAGCGGACAGGCGAATGCTTTTCGCTTTCAAAAAAAAGCCACATCGTAAGAGCGGATAAGGATTGCTTTGCCGTGCGTCATATAAAAGAAACGCTCGGCACTCTCGGGGAGGGAAGGGAAGCACAGATCTCTCTCATTCTCGGCATCCCCGAGGAGAAGAAGGCCGCCCTCGGCAAGGCGTATGCAGAAAACGATGAGGCTTATCTTTTGGACGTGAGCGAATCGCAGATCTCGCTCTATGCAAAAACGAGCCGCGGCCTGCTCTATGCCGCCGTGGCGCTTCGGAGCCTCGTTGAGGCGGGAAGGCTTTCTCCGCTTTGCCTCTTTGATTACCCCGAAAAGGAGATCCGCGGCTATCGCGTGTACACGCCCGGCCGTGCCTACATTCCGAAATTCAAGGAAATGATCGATATGCTCGTTTCCTATAAGTATAATGCCCTGATGATCGAGGTCGGCGGCGCAATGGAATATAAGCGCCATCCCGAGATCAACAAGGCTTGGGTGGAGTTTTGCAAGGAGGTCAGCGTCAGCCCCGAGGCCGCGCAAGACATCCAGAACAAAATGTATACCTGGATGAAGGATTCCATCCATTTTGATAACGGAAACGGCGGCTATATCACGCAGGACGAAATGCGCGATCTGATCGCCTATTGCCGCGAGCGCGAGATCGAGGTTTATCCCGAGGTGCCAACGCTCAGCCATTCGGACTATATCGTCCGTGCGCACCGCCACTTAAACGAGCGCGCCGAGGATAATTATCCCGATACCTATTGTCCCTCCCATCCCGACACATATAAGATCGTTTTCGATATTCTGGACGAGGTAACGGAGGTATTCGAAAGCCCTATCGTCAATATCGGTCACGATGAGTTTTATACGGCGGCGAAATGCCCGCTTTGCAAGGATAAATCCCCGAGCGAGCTCTATGTTGGCGATATCGTGAAGATCCGCGATTATCTTTCGAAAAAGGGCATAAAGGTGATCATCTGGTCGGATAAGATGTTTAAAAACATCGTGATCAACTATGGAGAAACCGATCCGCTGATGCCCTTCGGCGCAAACCCCTATCCCAAGAAGGATATTCCCGCGCTTTATGAGGTGAAGGATCTTCTCCCAAGCGATGTAATGCTTCTCAACTGGTCGTGGAAATACAATACGATTGCAGATGAAGAGCGCGAGCTTGTGGAAGAAAAGGGATTTTCGATGCTCTATGGAAACTTCGTTGCCGTAGCGCTGGATTTCTATAAGGAGCGCATCGCGCGCACGCGCGGCGGCTTCGTTTCCAATTGGGGCAGCGTCGAGGAAAAATATATGCAGAGAAATCTGCAGAACTTCAACCTTGTTTCCACGGCCTATATCTTCTGGCACGCGGATTATGATGATTCGATGCGCCCGAAGGTTCTTGCAAAATGCAAGGAGCTTCTCTATAACCGCTATAAGGCGTCTCTCGGGGAAGGCACCGTGGAGATCACGCACGCAACCGAGTATGCCGAGCCTTATCGCCCCTTCTATGACGGCCGCTTTATCGTGGATGAGGAGTTTCTGCTCGGAAATCACGTTCTCACCTATGCGGATGGAAGCGAGGCAAAGCTTCCCGTGTATTATGGATATAATATCGCATCCTCGCGCGTGGATCTCTCGGCAGAGGATTATGCGGCCGCCTTCCGTGCGGATCTGAGAGAGCCCGTTGGTGCCTCTCTGCCATTCTATAAAAATGGCGCCCTTTGCTATAAGGCCGCCTATAAAAATCCGTATCCCGAGAAGAAAATCGTATCGGTATCCTATGAAAAAATCAAGGATGTTGACGTGATCACCTTCGGCAAACCGCACATTTCTTGAGCTTGCTTTGTAAATAAAGAATAACAAAAAAGAGCCTTTTTTCGCAAAAACGCGGTCAAAGGCTCTTTTCTTTATGCAAAAATCTTGAAAAATTAACCAAGTCTTCTTTCGTACATCGTCATAAAATATTCCTCGCAAATGCCGATGGCCTCGGGCGGGCAATCGTACTTGGGATCGTCCTGAATATAGCCGCCGATCACAGACGAGTGGTCAGCGCCGCCCATCTTGTAAAGCCCCTTCGCATCGCAATATTCCGTGTAGTGCGCAACGAGATCGCGTCTTACAAGGCTGGGGTGAACCACCTCAAAGCCTCTCGCACCCGCTTCAACCAGCGCATCGGCGTACTCCGCAAGGTCATAGGGGTGGGCAACGACGGGAACGCCCTCTGCGGCAAGGATCGTTTGGATCACATCCTCTGTGTGAATATCGGCGTAAGCGTAGCCGAGGGTTTCCTTCACCTTGCCCTCCAGACCGAGGCGATAGGAGAAGTTCGGCATCAGAAATTCGTTATACTGCTCGCGCGTATAAATCCCGCGCTTCATAAAGGATTCGAAAACCTGATTGTTGCAGAAATAATCGTGATAGGGATGATCGTCCAGCACATCCTGCCAGGTCATATCGCGGGAGAGCGTGCCGCGCTCCTGTCCCCACTGAAACATCAGCTTCGTGCGCCCCGTCTGGCAACCGGCCGCAAAGGCGAGAAGCTTCTGCATTTTTGCATTGTCGGGATTAAAGTCAAAGCCGAGAAGATGCACATCCTTGCCCTTAAAGAAGGTGGTGAATTCGCATCCGAGGATGGATTTCATACCGCGCTCGCGTGCCGCGCGCACGGCAAAATATGTTCCGCGAACGGTGTCGTGGTCGGTCAGAATAAATCCGCCGTGGCCGAGCCCCTTGGCAATATCCATCATTTCCTCAGGCGTATAAACGCCGTCGGAGTAGGTAGAATGGTTGTGGCAGCTGGCAAAAACCTTGCTTTGTTCCATAAGGGAAAAATCCTTTCATATTTGAGAAAACGTAAAGATTTCTTTGGAAAATTATCTCCCAAAGAAATCTTTTGTGAAATATATTTCGTTTTTGGGGATAGAAAATTCCTTTCCGCTGAGATAATCAAGCGCCGTCGGCTCGCCCTTGAAGGCAAAGCGGAGCTTATAGGAATAAAGCGCCTGATAGCGGTATCCCGCGCGCTTGTCCTCGCGGTTCACGCCGTATTTCCCGTCGCCGAGCAGAGGGTGCCCAATGTGCGCCATATGCGCGCGGATCTGGTGCGTGCGCCCCGTCAGAAGCTCAACCTCAAGAAGCGCCGCATCGCCGGCCTTCGCAATCACGCGGTAGCGCGTCTTGATCTCCTTTGCGCCGCGCGGTGGATTTTTATCAAAGATCTGCACCTGCTTTTTCTTTTCATCCTTTAATAAAAAGCCCGTCAGCGTGTCGCTCTCTTTTTTTGGAATGCCGTGAACGGCGCAGAGATAAAATTTATCGATCTCGCGCGCTTTGATTTTTTCATTCATCACGCGAAGCGCCTCTGCATTCTTCGCGGCAATCACGATGCCGCCCGTGTTGCGGTCAATGCGGTTGCAAAGCGCGGGAGCAAAGCTTTGCTCCCTGTCGGGATCGTATTCGCCCTTCTGATAAAGGTAGGCCTGAATCTGCGTGATCAGCGTATTCGCGCTTTCGTGCTCGTCCTCGTGCACGGAAACGCCGGGCTTTTTATCCGCCAGCAAAATATTTTCATCCTCATAGAGCACCGAGAGCCTCGGATGAATCGCCGCCAAATTGTGCGTCGCCTTCGGTGCTCCGAAAAATTCGTCCGAAAGAAAGCATTGCACGGTGTCGCCCTCGCAGAGCATCTGCGCGCTTTCTGCGCGCTTTCGGTTCACCTTGATCTTCTTCAGTCGAATCGACTTATAGAGCAGGGAGGTCGGCAAATGCAACGTCTTCGTAATAAACTTGTCGAGCCGTTGTCCCGCATCGTTCTTTTCAATTTTCAGCTCGTGCAAGAATATCACTTCCTATATTATATAATGTAAAAACAATCTTTGTTTGGCGCCTTTGAAATTCTGCGAAAACGGAAATAGAAAAGGATTTTCAATGGATTGGAGGAAAACGGAGTTTTCCAACCGTAGTGCTTTATCAAGTCCTCGCAAACTCTCGTCTTCGCACAAACCAAACAAAAACTTCAAATCCTTTTCGATCTCACCAAAAGATCCCGATCAACTCTCCGCTATGTTCGCACCAAAGCCTTGTCAGCGCAGGCAACCGAAAAAGAGGGCAAAAGACGCCCAAAGCCTTGTAATGGTCTTGCCTTAGAAAGGCGTCTTTGAAAAAACGCGGGCGTTTTTTCGCGGGAGAATTCTTGATCGCGCCCCGAAGCCGTATATGAATACGGCGAGAGGAAGCGAGCGAGGATAGAAAAGGATTTTCAATTGATTGGAGGAAAACGGGGTTTTCCAACCTTAGTGCTTTATCAAGTCCTCGCAAACATTCGTCAGCGTACAAACTAAATAAAAACTTCAAATCCTTTTCGATCTCACCAAAAGGCATCTTTCAAATCAGATTAGGTTTTGTCTTCGAAATCGGCATTAT
>JAZTWU010000063.1:0-5926 GCA_045636085.1 Eubacteriales bacterium | reverse complement strand
ATTTCAAGCAGATGCAAAGAGGAAAGCGCCTTGGCGATCTTGTTTTTGCCTCCCGTATGGCCTGGAGCCGCGATTATGATGAGAGAAATAAGTCTGCGGAGCTTCAGTATTCTGCGGCCTCCGTCTTTGATTATCGCTTCCGCGATGCTTTGAAGGGCGCACATATTGATATTCTGCACACGGTGGATCTCGAAATTTCGCACGGCTATTTCGGCTGCGGTGATTTTCTTGAGGATGATATGTTCCGCCTCGGTTATTATCGCATCCTTTATAAGGATGGAACCGAGGAAAGGGTGGAAATCCTTTGGGGCGAAAATATCGGATCCTCGGCCGAAAGCGCCGAAAACGCCGCAAGCGTTGCCGACGGGGCGAGCGCAAGTCCGAGAAATTTTGCATCCTGCCGCGAAACGATCTTCACCTGCGACTTCCTTGACAAGGACGGTAAGCGATACTATCGCTTCGTGATTCCGGCAAAGAAGCCCGTGGAGCGAGTGGAGCCCGAAATTTTTGAGGAATATAAGGATAAATACATCGCAGATTTCATTGAAATTCATAACTGACCGTTCATTTTTTTGGAGGGAAAAATTATGTTGAATGAAAAATTCAAGGATACATATTTTGCCTTGAATGGCACGAGGACCTTTTTGGACTTGGAAACGAGGATTGAAACCGAAAACGAGGTTATTCTCAAAAAGCTTTCTCCGCTTTGTGAGGGAAAGAGGAAAAATGCCGTGAAGGCTGTGCGCTTTCTTCCTTTCGGCGATGCAGAGCGAGCAAAGGTGGAAAAGGCCTTTGGCTCCGTTTTGGAGGATAAGGAGGATGCCTATCTTGTCGAGGTAGCGGCAGAGTGCATCGCCGTTTATTCAAATTATGAGCGCGGCTTTCTTTACGGTGCTTGCACCCTTTGGGAGCATTACCGTGAGGGCATCAAGGAAGGTCTTATTTACAACGTGCCTCTCGTAGAGTTCCGTGCGGCAAAAATGTATCTCCCCGCCGAGGAAAAGCTTGACGAATTCTATTATATGGTCGATATGCTGATGCATTACGGCTATAATGCCATCGTCCTTGAGGTCGGCGGCGCAATGGAATATAAAAATTCCCCCGAGATCAACGAATATTGGATTAAAATCTGCGAGGATCTTTTCGAATATAACGGAAAGGCCACAGATCTGCAAACCACCCAGTGTTGGGGCAAAAACTCCATTCATATCGAAAACGGCGGCGGAAAGGTGCTTTCGCAGTCTCTCGTGCGAGAGATCTGCGCCTATTGCCGCGCGCACGGCCTTGAGCCGATTCCCGAATGCCCCTGCCTTTCGCACGCGGATTACCTGATGGCGGGCAGAACGGATTTTGCGGAAAGAGAAAACGATCCCTTCCCGGATACCTATTGCCCCTCGAATCCAAAATCCTATGAGGTTCTCTTTAAGGTGCTGGACGAGGTGATTGAGGTCTTTGCGCCGAAGGTGCTTCATATCGGGCACGATGAATACTATGTGTACGGCATTTGCCCCCGTTGCAAGGGCAAGCGCGGCGCGGATATTTATGCCGCCGATATCACGAAGATCCGCGATTATCTCGCCGCGCGCGGCGTCCGCACGATGCTCTGGGCGGAAAAGCTTTTGAATAGCTATAGCAAGAATTGGGAACCTGCAGGCGGCGCAAGATATACGGTGCGCTATGAGCCGAGCGGAAAGAAGGTCACCTTCCTTGGAAAAACGCACGAGGTGCAGAATCGTATCCGTGTGAATGAATACGATGTTCCGCTTCTTCCCGAGGGAACGCCGTATCAGACCGTGGAGGAAACCTATACCGCGATCTCTATGGTGCCCAAGGATATCATCGCAATGAACTGGTATTATGAGTATTACGAGCTTGGCGATATGGATTATCATTATAACGGTATTCCAATGGTGTACGGCAATTTCAGCGGCCTGGGCTTCAATCGCTGGCGCGGAAGAGTGGCATCGGGTTCGAAGGGATATTGCGTTTCCAGCTGGGGTGCATCGGATTTCAAGCAGATGCAAAGAGGAAAGCGCCTTGGCGATCTTGTTTTTGCCTCCCGTATGGCCTGGAGCCGCGATTATGACGAGGGCGATAAGTATACCGAGCTTCAGTATACGGCGGCATCTCTCTTTGATTATCGCTTCCGCGATGTGCTCAAGGGCTCTTATATCGATGTTTTGCATACGACGGAGCTTTCGATCCCGCACGGATATTTCGGTTGCGGCGATTTCTGGGAGGACGATCTCTTCCGCCTCGGCTATTATCATATCCATTATAAGGACGGAAGTGAGGAAAAGGTGGAAATTCTCTGGGGCGAAAACGTCGGCCCCGCAGGCGAGATCACCGAAAACGGAGCAGAGCTTGCCTTTGCGGAGGATGGCCAGCTGAAGATTCTCACAGCCTCCCGCGAAACGATCTTCACCTGTGACTTCCTTGATAAGGACGGTAAGCGATACTATCGCTTCGTGATCCCGACGAAGAAGCCCGTAGACCGCGTGGAAACCGAGATTTTCGAGCAGTTCAAGGGCAAGCATACCGTGGATACGATCCAGATTCATAATTAAAATTCGTTCCGCAAGGAGAAAAATTGTGTTTAACGAAAAATTCAAAGATACATATTTTGCCTTGAACGGCACGAAGGTCTTTTTCGATTCGGAAACGAAGATCGAAACCGAAAATGCAGTTATTTTAAAAAAACTTTCTCCGCTTTGCACGGGGGAGAAGAAAAACGCCGTGAAGGCCGTGCGCTTTCTTCCTCCCCGCGGCGCGGAGCGTGAAAAGATCGAAAAGACCTTCGGCTCCGTTTTTGAGGACAAGGAGGATTCGTATCTTGTTGAGGTTGCGTCCGAGTGTGTCACCGTCTATTCAAGCTATGCGCGCGGATTTCTTTACGGTGCCTGCACCGTATGGGAGCATTACCGCGAGGGCATAAAGGAAGGCTTGGTTTACAATGTGCCTCTTTTGCCGCTCCGCTCCGTGAAAATGTATCTTCCGGCCGAGGAAAAGCTCGACGAGTTTTATTATATGCTCGATATGTTTATGCATTACGGGTATAATTCGCTGATCCTTGAGGTCGGCGGTGCAATGGAATATAAAAAACATCCCGAAATCAATGAATTCTGGGTGGAAAGCTGTAAGGAGCTGTTTGAATATAGCTGTAAGGCACGCAATCTCCAGCAATCGCAAGCCTGGGGTAAGGATTCCATTCATATCGAAAACGGTGGCGGAAAATTTCTCTCGCAGGCGACCGTGAAGGAAATTTGCGACTATGCGCGCGCACACGGCCTTGAGCCGATTCCCGAGGTGCCGAGCCTTTCGCACGCGGACTATCTGATCGCAGGAAGAAAAGAGCTTGCCGAGCGCCCCGAGGATCCCTATCCCGATACCTATTGCCCGCAGAATCCCAAATGCTATGAGATTCTCTTTGAGGTGATGGACGAGGTAATTGCGGTATTTGAGCCGAAGGTTATGCATATCGGACACGATGAATGCTATGTCAGCGGTGTTTGCCCCCGTTGCAAGGGAAAGCGTTCTGCCGTGCTTTATGCTGAGGATATTAAGAAGATCCACGGCTATCTTGCCGCGCGCGGCATCCGCACGATGATGTGGGCGGAGATGCTCCTCAATAGCTACGATGAAAAATGGAATCCCGCAGGCGGCGCGCGCTATACCCGCCGATATACGCCGAGCGGACAGTTCTTTAACTTCAAGGGTCAAAGGCTTGAGATTCAATGGGGGCACACGATCTCGCCCTACGATGTTCCGCTTCAGCCGAAGGGAACGGTTTGCACAACCATTGAGGAAACCTATCCCGCCATCGGTATGATCCCCAAGGATATTATCTGCGTCAACTGGTATTATTTCTATTACGAGCTCGGTGATATGGATTTTCATTATCACGGATTGCCCCTCGTGTACGGAAACTTCTGCGGCACGCTCTTTAAAAAATGGCGCGGCCGCGTGGCCTGCGGGGCGAAGGGCATCGTTGTTTCCAGCTGGGGAGAATCGGATCTTCGCCAGATGCAGAGAGGAGACCGTCTCGGTGATATGGTGTATGCCTCCCGTATGGTCTGGAGCAGGGATTACGATGAGGGCAATTTGGATCTTGAAATCCAATATACGGCCGCCTCGGCCTTTGATTATCACTATCGCGATGCCCTGAAGGGCACTTTCGTGGATATTCTGCACACGACGGAGCTTTCGATCCCGCACGATTATTTCGGATGCGGTGAATTCCCGAGCGACGATCAATTCCGCCTCGGCTATTACCATCTGTATTATGAGGACGGAACGGAGGAGAAGGTGGATATCCTCTGGGGTGAAAACGTCGGTCCCGCCACTGAGGCACACGCGCTGAAAAAGCTGATGTCTTACACGCGCGAGCCGATCTTCACCTGTGATTTTCTTGATAAGGACGAAAAGAGATACTATCGCTTCGTGATCCCGACGAAGAAGCCCGTAGACCGCGTGGAAACCGAGATTTTCGAGCAGTTCAAGGGCAAGCATCTGGTGGATAGCATCAAGATCCGCGAGATGGGTAAAAACTGATTTTTTCGGAGGAATCTATGCGTTTTGTAAATATGGAGGCCGCCTGCACGGAGCAAGAGCTCTTGCAGATGCTTCCGAGAAACGATAAGGTGAATGAGGGCGTTCGCTTTTCCGAGGGCGAGGGAAAGCCGCTTATGCACTTTAAGAAAAAAGGAAAAACCATTCGTATGCGATGTGAGATTCTCGATCGGCCAACGAAGGATAACGGCTTTTTGATGGGAACCTACTTTGCAGGAAGAACCAAGCAGGTCGGGGATAAAACGCGCCTGTACGGCGTGATCGTAACGGAGCCGTATTTTCACCTGATCTGGCTTGCACTCGTTGCGTACTTCGTTTGGATGTGTATTGCCAAGGCAGGCTTCTCGGTTGTTCCGATCTGCCTGATCGTTTTCGTTTATTTTATGTTCCGCGGTGAATATAAAAAGCAGCCCCGTATCAAGGCCTATCTTGCCCGTGCCTGCAAAAGAGCATCTGCGAAAAAAATACTTGAATAACGGGACACGTTGCGAAGAAATATGGCCGAGAATTCTATTGTTTTTCAAAGGCTGCTTTGGTATAATGAGAGTACTATGCATAAGGAGCGTGTGCAATGAGCTTTATTCAGAATTTTAAAGATACATATGCAGATCTTTCGGGTAAAAAGGTTTTTATCGGCAAAAAAACGGTGCTTAAAAGCGAAAATCCCGTCATTCAAAAAAGACTTTCCTCTCTTTTGGAGGCGGAATGTGAAAATGCCGTTCCCTCCATCCGATTCTCAGCCTTCGATGAGAGTGCAAGGCAAAAGGTCACCAAAGCCTTCGGCGATGTGCTTGAGGATAAGGAGGATGCCTATCTTCTCGAGGTGAAGGAGGAGGGGATCACCGTCTATTCCGATTATGCGCGCGGCTTCCTTTACGGCGCCTGCACGCTTTACAGCCATTACCGCAAGGGTATCTGTGAGGGCTATATTTACAATGTGCCCCTCGTGCAGTTCCGTGCCGTAAAAATGTATCTTCCCGCCGAGGATAAGCTGGACGAGTTCTATTATATGCTGGATATGTTTATGTATTACGGCTATAATTCCATCGTTCTTGAAATCGGCGGCGCGATGGAATATAAAAAGCATCCCGAAATCAACGAGTTTTGGATTGAGCATTGCAAGGATCTCTATGAATATAGCGGAAAGGCAACGCATTTGCAGATTTCGCAGTATTGGGGAAAAAATTCGATGCATATCGAAAACGGCGGCGGAAAATTCCTCTCGCAGGCCACCGTGCGGGAAATCTGCAACTATGCGCGTGCGCACGGTCTTGAGCCGATCCCCGAGGTGCCCTGCCTCTCGCACGCAGATTACCTGATCGCAGGCAGAAAGGATATTGCCGAGTGCCCCGACGAT
>JAZTWU010000062.1:0-3100 GCA_045636085.1 Eubacteriales bacterium | reverse complement strand
AGCCGGTTGCTCTAACCAACTGAGCTAATGGTCCTTATGAAATTTTGTTTTGGGCACCTCTCTGTGGACCATACTCCTTGCGAGCCTTAACGCCTTCGGCTTTCGGGCTTCGCCCTGAACGAGCGGGTGCTTTAGGAATTTTCCCCAGAAAGAGGCTGCCCCATACAAAGGACAGCCTTTTTCCGAAGCTTTGAATTCTTCCTATTTTTATTAATATTATTCGTAAGAAGCGGAGAAGGTGATCGCATTTGCACCAAGCGTATAGCTCAGGGTGAAAGCGGAGATGCTCTGCGCGCCCTTATTCATCGTGACAGAGAGTGCCACGTCAGCGGCAAAGGCCGCACCGAGAACATCGGCAGAATATGCGGCAGGAACAACGGCAGTCAGCGTTGCACCCTCTGCGGCAGAACCAACGATCACGGGGCTTGCCATCTTATCCTTGGAGAGATTCAGAGCAAGCTTTGCAACGCTCTGTGCGGCGCCATTCAGCTCACCGCCGGAATACTGGCCGTTGCTATAAGTAATCTCGCCGCTCTTCACAATCTTGGCGGGCGTTTCGGTCTCGAAGATATCCGCGCTCTCATCCCAAGCCTCGCTGCGGTAGGAGATCACGGCGGAATCGCCGGAACCAAACACGACCGTATAGGTCGAGGAGAGCTCGCCAAAATCGCTCGCTTCCTTGATCTCGATCACAACGCGGTTGCTATTCATATCCTTCATAGCAGCAGCAAAATCCGCAACGGACAGCTCGTCGCTCTCCGGAGGCTGCTCCGTCTCGATCTTCTCATCGCAAACGTCGCAGATATTATCATTATCCGCATCCTTATGCTCGGTGCAAGGCGTCTTGGCGCAAGCGGTGAATGCGAGCATAGCAGATACTGCCAAAAGCAAAGCAACTATTTTCTTCATTTGTGCTTTATCCTTCCTTTACAAATCGTCTCACTTCAGCAGAGTGATGCCCTGCAGAGAATAATCGTACTCGGCCGTAACCTTAACCAGAGGATTCTCCAGGTGAGCAACGCTCTTCGAGGTATAGGTCAGCTCCATAAGCGTTACGCAAGCGCCATCCGACTCGATGCGAACGGTGACATCCGAATTGATGCTGGAAAGCACGGAGGCATCAAACTTATCGAAAACATCGCTGACGTTTTCCTTCGCAACGACGAAGGTGATAACCGTCTGCTCCTTATTGGTGAGCAGGCCCTTAATGAGAGTGGCATCCAGATTGATACGGTAGGGCTGGATCTTTCTTACGAAGTTATCCAGCTGGCTGGCATCCCAGCTACCGCCGTTCACGCGAAGGCCCATGCCCTCAACGTATTCCTTCGTCTCAACGATCTTCGTCTGCGCCTCGTAAGCACCAACCTCGTTCAGCTGATACTCCTCGTAAACGGAGATGGCGGCCTCCTTGCCGCTCAGCTCACCCTTCTGCGTCATCTGGGAGCTGAAAAGATTGATATAATCGTTACCCGTCTCGGTCGTAACGTAGCTCTTATTGGGATCGGAGGTTCTGATCAGCTCAGAAAAAGCATCCAGAATCTTCTGCGCCTCGCTGCTCGTCTCGGGAGAGATCGTGGGATCATCGCCGCCGGTACCGCCGCAGGCCACGATAGAAAACATGCATGCCAAAGCAAGCAAAATTGCAACCAGTTTTTTCATACTCGCATCCTTTCTTGAAAACGCGCTTTATCCTTAGTTAAATCTCGAGAAATCCAGAGTTTCCGCACCGTAGGTATACGAGGAAGCCACACGCGTCGTTGCGCCGCTTGCCTCTTTATACTGAATGATGATCTGGGAAATAAACTTACCGTTGCTCTGCACCTCAAGCGAGATCTCGCCCTGAACGCCTCCGAGCGGAACGCCGATCACGGCAAGCGCCTCCTCAGCGGTGAGCGAAACCGTCAGCTTCTTTCCATCCGAGGAAAGCGTGTAGTCCGAGGGAATCGTCTTCTTATCGAGCTTGAAAGCGCCGAGCTTCTGAAGGGAAGGAATAACAACCTCCCAGCTGCCCATAGAATCGCCGATGGACTTGGTTCTACCGTCCTTTACGGCAATTGCGCCCACGGGAGAAACGATATAGCTGGGTGCGTTTTCCTCAATGGTAGCAAAGCGCTGATAGCTGTAATCCAGAATCGAGTTTGCGCCTGCGGAAACCTGCGTGAAGGTACCGCTGAGCGTGATGGGATTACCGGAAAGATCGGCGGGGAGCATATAAGTCGTCAAAGAAACGACCTTCGTGGGAACCGATCCCTTCGCCGCGATCTCAAAAATATCGGAGCTTCCGCCAACAGGATCCTCGGGCGGGTTTTCTCCGGGATTGCCGCAGGCCACCAACGAGAATACGCAAGCCAAAACAAGCAAAAATGCAAGCAGTTTTTTCATACCTTTACCAATTTATCCTTTCACTACGGATTTAGGTGTATAGTTTCATACCTAATTATACTATTTTTTAAATCAAATGTCAAGAGTGAGAAGGGCGGTTATCCCCTTGCAGGGTGACGAAAAAAACAGCCTAATTTTATTCAATATAACCAAAAAAGCCGTATCAGCCCAAAAAAGTGCCCTATATTTTATAATTAGAAGAACAAAAGAGGTCGGAGAGCGAAAAATCTCCAACCTCTTTTGCCAAAAAAATCTTATCAGTCCTTCTTCGTCAGATATCCCTCGCGGTACAGGAGCTCTGCGATCAGAACCGCGCCGCCTGCCGCGCCGCGAAGCGTGTTATGCGAAAGGCCGATGAACTTGCAATCGTACAAAGCGTCCGCACGAAGACGGCCAACCGAAACGCCCATACCGTTGTAAAGATCTCTGTCAAAACGGGTCTGAGGACGGTTATCCTCTTCGAAATAGGTAATGAACTGCTCGGGTGCAGAGGGCAGACCGAGAGTCTGAGGCTTGCCGCTGAAGCTCTTCCAATCTGCGAGAATCTGCTCCTTGGTGGGCTTGTTCTCAAACTTGACAAACACAGCCGCCATATGTCCGTCGGTTACGGGCACGCGAATGCACTGCGAGGTGATGGCAGGGCCGTCAGCCTTAACGATCTGTCCGTTCTCCACCTTACCCCAAATGCGCAGGGGCTCCTGCTCGCTTTTTTCTTCCT
>JAZTWU010000061.1:0-12623 GCA_045636085.1 Eubacteriales bacterium | reverse complement strand
CGGCAGGGTTTTCAAGTCCGCTCTCCTTATATATCTCGTAAAGATTTGCAAGATCCTCGTAGTGGTAGTTGGGGTGCGAGCGGCCGTGTCTGTCCACGAAGCCGCGCAGAATGGCGTGCGCATAGGGATTTCCGTGCGTTTCAACCTCCCAGCCGCGATAGCAGAAAATGTGGGAATGGTGCGCGGCACGGATGGAGTTCATCATCACGGAAATATCGCCGCTGGTCGGGTTCTTCATTCCAACGGGAACGTTCAGTCCGCTCGCTGTCAGTCTGTGCTGTTGGTTCTCCACGGAGCGCGCGCCGACCGCAACATAGCCGATCAGATCGGAGAGATATCTGTGGTTTTCGGGATAAAGCATTTCGTCGGCACAGCAGAAGCCCGTTTCCTTAATGGCTCTGGTATGGAGCGATCGCATCGCGATCACGCCCGAGAGAAGATCGGGGGCGGCATCGGGATTGGGCTGGGAGAAGATTCCCTTGTAGCCGTCTCCCGTGGTGCGGGGCTTGTTGGTGTAAATGCGGGGAACGATCATCACCTTATCCTTAACGGCCGTCTGCACGTCCTTCAGCCGGTAGATGTATTCCATCACGGCATCCTCGCGGTCTGCCGAGCAGGGGCCAATCACGAGGAGAAGCCGATCGGATTTCCCCGAAAAAATATCCTTCATATCCGAAAGGAAGGCCTCGCGGGTGGTCGCAATCTCATCGGAAACGGGGAACTGCTCCTTGATATCCTTGGGGATCGGGAGCTTTCTGTAAAATGTCATATTCATAGCTGCAAGCGTCCTTTCGTCGGTTTGGTTTCGTATGCTTTCAAGAGCCCTTATTGCGTTTCCGAAACGGATATTCCGAGAAGCGAAAGATCTCTGAAAAAGGCGGGATAGCTTTTCTTGATGGCATCTGCCCCCGTAATGCTGCCGCCCGTCAGGGTGAGAAGAACGGAGAGTGCCATAACGATTCTGTGATCGTTGTGGCCGCAAAGCGCCTCGCTCGGTGCGTGAAAATCCGCAGGGAAAACGACAACGCTGTCCTCGTGCACGGTCACGGCCGCGCCGAATTTGCGAAGCTCCTCGGCCATTGCCGCCGCGCGGTCGGATTCCTTGATGCGCAGTCTGCGCGTTCCGCTGAAAACGCCGCCGTTCTTTGCGGCCGCAACGGCGAAGAGAATCGGGCCGAGATCGGGGCAGTCTCCAATGTGTAGGGTGGGAACGCCGTGGCAGAGCATCGGGAAATACTTGCGGTAGATCTTGTCGCCTTGAATGCTTTCCTCGTTCAGCCCCTTCACAAGCACCTCGTGCGAAAAGAGATTCATCGCTTCAAGGAAGGCCGCACCCGAATAGTCACCCTCCACGCTGATCTCGCGGCTCTCATAGTGCTGTCCGCCCTTGATAAAGAGCGTGTGCTCGTTTTCCCAAAGGATCGAAACGCCGAATTCCGCCAGCGCACGGATCGTGAGATTCACATAGGAGCGGCTCTCCAGCGCAGTGGTAACGGTGATGCGGCTATCCCCCGAAAGCATGGGAAGAGCAAAAAGAAGTCCGCTGATAAATTGGCTGGATATATTTCCGGGAACGCAGTAGCTCCCTGCGTGCAGAGGACCGCAAACGGTGATGCTGTCCTCGTCCTTTTTAAAATAAAATCCCTTTTCCTTGGCAAGCGTCTCGTAAACGCCGAAGGGGCGCGAAAGCAGGGAGCACTCCGCCGTAAAGGTGACCTTCTGCTCCGTCAGAAGCGCAAGCGGAATGAAAAATCGGAGCGTGCTTCCGCTTTCCTTGGCGTAAAGCGGTGCTGTGGGACGAAGCGCCTTGGGATCGCCGCCCCAAACGGTCACGCAATCCCCCGAAATTTCGTAGGGAATACCGAGACTGCCAAGGCATCCGAGCGTTGCCCGCACGTCCTCGCAGTCGCTGATGCCGCGCACGCGGCTGGTGCCCTTGCAGAGTGCCGCACAAATGAGCAGACGGTGCGCCATACTTTTGGAGGGCGGCGCAAAAACCTCTCCTTTTGCGGTGGAGGGCTGAAGTGTAACCATCATTTCTCGTCTCCTTTTATCTTTTCGCAAAGAAGCGTCATAGCCTCAAGGTAGCCGTCGGTTCCGTGCCCTGAGATCGTTGCGATGCAGGCGGCGCGGATATAGCTTTGCTTGCGAAAATCCTCTCTTGCATTCACGTCGGAGATATGCACCTCCACCGTCGGAATCGAAACAGCCTTCACCGCATCGAGCAGAGCAACGCTCGTGTGCGTATAAGCAGCAGGATTGATCACGATTCCGTCCGTCTTTTCAAAGTAAGCCTCCTGAATTTTGTCCACGAGCACGCCCTCGTGATTGCTCTGAAAGATCTCGGTCTCCAGGCCGAGCGTGGCGGCGTGTGCACGGATTTTCTCGCAGAGCGTCGCATAGCTTTCCTTGCCGTATTGGTCGGGCTCACGGATGCCGAGCATATTCAGATTGGGGCCGTTGAGTATCAAAAGCTTCATTTTAAAAATTCCTCTATGATCGTATTGGCGATTGTATCCGGATCGCCGCTTGCATCGATGCGATAATGGCAGGATGCGCAGTAAAGCGCATAGCGCTCGTTGAAGCGCTTTTCGATCTCCTCTTTCGTGTTGCCAAGCGGTCTATCCTCGGTCGGGATCAGAAGTTCGAGTGGGCGATCTAAGAAGAAAATCCTGCCGTTTTGCATAAGATTGTTTACATTTTGGCGATTGAGGATGGCGCCGCCACCCGTTGCAATCACGCTGCCAACCAAAGCGGAGGTGCTGCTGATTGTGGCGCATTCCAGTCTGCGGAATCCCCGTTCGCCCTGCTTTTTGAAGATATCGGGGATGCTTTCGCCCTCCGTCAGCACGATCAGCTCGTCGGTGTCCGTGAAGGGTCTATAAAGCTTTTTTGCAAGCAGACGGCCAACCGTTGTCTTGCCCGATGCGGGCATTCCGATCAAAACGATATTTTCCTTGCTGTGTAAAACCGTTTTGTAAATGCTTTCCAAAAGCGAGGGCTCATAGGTCTTGCCGAGAAAGATCTCGGATGCGAAAACTGCCTGTGCCACGAGCATATAAAGACCGCCCTCTGCGGCAATCCCCCTCTTTTTTGCATCGCAGATAAGTCGCGTGCAAAGGGGATTGTAGACTGCATCGATCACGCCCGTAAGGCTCTTGAAGAAGGAAAGATCCAGCGGAGCCTGCTCTGCATTCGGAAACATACCAACGGGCGTGGTGTTCACGATCACCTCGGTATCCTTGTGCTTTTGGTAAAGCTCGTCGTAAAGGATGCTTTCGCCTTCCTTTCTGCGGCTGACGGTCAG
This sequence comes from Eubacteriales bacterium, assembly GCA_045636085.1. GTDB lineage: Bacteria > Bacillota > Clostridia > Oscillospirales > CAG-272 > UBA1740. The sequence goes on along the minus strand of JAZTWU010000061.1, from coordinate 9,316 downwards.
AATTTTTGAAGCGCCCAGATGGCGCATAACGGCGCGCGCCGTTTTTGAGGTTCCGCCCGTGCCGAGAATGGCAACCTTCTTGCCCTGCACGCAAATGCCCGCGTGCTCCAAAAGCTTTTTCATTCCGAAAAAGTCGGTGTTGTAGCCGTAAAGCCTGCCGTCGCGGTTGACGACGGTGTTCACGGAGCCGATCGCAAGCGCGCCCTCGTCGATTTCGTAGAGATGCGGCATCACCTTTTCCTTGTAGGGAATGGTCACGTTGATACCGAGGAAGTCCTTTTTTCGCATAAAATCGTCGAGGTTTTCGGGCGCGATTTCCATCAGCTCATAGGAATAAGAGCCGATTTTGTTATGAATTTCCTTGGAGAAGCTGTGTCCGAGCCTTTCTCCGATACATCCGTAAAGCATTGTTATTTCCTCAAGCCGTCTTTCAAAGCGTCCGTGCCGTAGCGCACGGTCAAAAGGTCAGCCACCGTCAGCGCCGTCATTGCGGTAACGACGGGGGCGGCTCTGTGTATGATCGCGGGATCGTGGCGTCCCCGAATGGAAAGCGCCGCATCCTCACCCGTGAGAAGATTCACGGTTTTTTGCTCCTTATAGATAGAAGGGGTGGGCTTCACGGCCGTAGAAAAGCGCACGGGCATTCCGTTCGTGATGCCGCCGTTGATGCCGCCGTTGTGATTGGTCTCGGTGACGATGCGCCCGTCAAGATAGCGCATCGGATCGTTGGCCTCGCTTCCTTTCATATCCGCGATTTCAAAGCCTGCACCAAAGGCAATGCCCTTGATGCCGCCGATGGAAAAGATCGCGTGGGAGAGAAGTCCCTCGAAGCTGTCAAACCAAGGCTCTCCGAGCCCTGCGGGAAGTCCGCGGATCTCGGTCTCGAGAATGCCGCCAACGCTGTCACCCTCGGCGCCTGCCGCCGCAATGTATTCCTGCATTTTTTCTCCCGCCTCCGCCGAAACGGTGGGAAAGTCGCTTTCGTAAAGAATATCGGCCTCTGCGGATTCAAGTGTCGCATCCGAAATGCCGCCCATCGTCTTTATGTGCGTATAGATACGGATGCCCATATCAAGAAGCGCGCCCTCCACGAGTGCGCCCGCCGCCACGATGGCCGCCGTCAGTCTGCCTGAAAAATGGCCGCCGCCGCGCTTGTCCTGAAAGCCGTGATATTTCTCCTCGGCCGCGTAATCCGCGTGCCCCGGCCTCGGCGTTGCGGCAATAGACTCGTAATCGCCGCTTTGCTGCTGCTCGTTCGGAATGAGAATGCAAATGGGCGTTCCCGTGGTTGTGCCGTTCAAAACGCCGCTTGCAAATTGCAAATCGTCGCTTTCTCTTCTTTTTGTGCCGATTTTTGCCTTCGGCTTTCTCTGATGGAGTCGGCGCAAAATCAGCGCCTCGTTGATCTTGATCCCGGGCGCAATTCCGTCAATCACGGCGCCGATGAAGCTTCCGTGACTCTCCCCGAAAAGCGTTACTGCGAGTGCGTTTCCAAATGTGTTTTTCATATCAAATCACACCAAATGTAAAGTAATGTTTGTTTTTAGTCCTTAAAACGGACTTTTGCTGTCGAAACGGTGGCGAGAAGCTCTTCCTTTGTTAAGGGCTTGATTTCAAATTTTCCGATCTCCGGAACGAAGATACAGTCAACGGCACCCTTTCCCCATTTTTTGTCGTATGTGAGATAGGGGAGCGCCTTTTCGATCGGAAAAGGAATGCTTGTCGGAAGATTGAATTTTTTCAAGACGGCCAAAAGTCTCGGATAAACGGCCTCGGCCGTGAAGGGGAGCATACCGAGCGCCACGCATTCGCCGTGATAAAGAAGCTCCATATTGCCGGCGGCCTCAATGGCGTGGCCGAGGGTATGGCCGAAATTCAGCGTTTTGCGAAGACCGCCCTCACGCTCGTCGCATTCCACGATTTTAGCCTTGAGTCTGACGGCGCGGAAGATCAGCTCCTCGTAAAGCAGAGGGGTGATCTCTTCCTTTTCGAAGGTCTCGAAAAGAGATGCATCAAAGGTTGCGGCCATCTTGATCGCCTCGGCGAGTCCTGCGTTGATCTGGCGTGCGGGAAGCGTTTTCAGCGTGTCCACATCAAAAACAACGGCCTTCGGCTGATAAAAGGCGCCGAGAATATTCTTTGCGCCCGCGAAGTTCACGCCGCATTTTCCACCAACGGAGGAGTCAACGGCGGAGAGCACCGTGGTGGGGAAATTGTAAAAATCAATGCCGCGCATATAGCTTGCCGCCGCAAAGCAGGCAAGATCGCCAACAACGCCGCCGCCAACGGCAACAACGCAGTCCGCGCGCGTGAAGCCCTCCTTCAGCATTTTCTCGCAAAGCATCTCCATCGTGCGAAGGCTTTTGCTTTCCTCGCCCTCGCTTACGGTGAGGATCACGGGATTCTTTGCGGCCCCCGCAACCGCCTCGGCGTATTCCTTGGGAACGCCGCTGTCCGTCACGATCAAGGCGCGGCGGTTCAGATCGAAGAAATCGCCGATATGAGAAAGTGCACCCTTTTCGCAATGCACCTCGTAGGTACCGAGCGCGTGCTTAACAGAGAATTTCATATTTCACCTCTTATTCCGTTTCGGTTTTTCGGTAGGTGCCGATCACCTTCAGGCGATCGCAGTAAACGGAAAGTGCGCGAAGCATAGCCTCGCCCTCGTGCGAGGTCATATCGCCCTCTGCCTCCACGAGAAAATAATATTGCCAGAGAAGCTGCTTCATCGGTCTGCTGCGCAGAGTCTGCATATTGAAGCCGTTGCGGCCAATGATGTCGATCGCTCTTGCAAGCGCGCCCGCCTCGTTGCGAACGGTGAAGGTCAGAATGGAGTGCAGTCCGCCCTCGTTCGTCTTATGTCCGTGCAGAACGCGGGAAAGCGCGAGAAATTTCGTCGTATTGTTTCTGCTTTGATTGATATTTTTTTCCAGAACCTTGAGGCCGAAGAGCTCGGCCGCCTCCGCGCTTGCAATGGCGGCAACCGTGGGATCTGCGTTTTCCATCACCCATTTTGCGGCCAGCGCGGTATTGGAGAATTCCTTTATTCCGTAGCCCTGCTGTGTGATATAATCGGCGCATTGGCTGAGCGCCTGCGGATGGCTGATCACGGTTTTGATCCGCTCCTTTGAGGTCGAGGGGTGAACGAGAAGATCGTGCGAAACCGCAAGCTCAAGGCTTGCATTGGCATAAAGCGAGCCGGAGAAGAGCAGGTCGCTTACCTCGCCAACCTCGCCGCCCGTGCTGTTTTCGATAGGGAGAACGCAGGCATCGCATTCGCCGCTCTCCACGGCGCGGTATGCCTTTTCGAAGCTCGGAAAAGCAATCTTTTTTGCATCGGGAAAGAGCTTGCAGGTTGCAATATGGGCAAAGGCTCCCTCGGTGCCCGCGTAGGCCACCGTCATCCCCAGAAGCAGTCTTGCCTGATAGGCACGGGAAATAGCCATATTGCTTTCCATAAATTGCAGATAATAGGCGCGAAGCGTTTCGTCCTCGATGCGCAGAGCGCCGTGCTGAAGGATCTCGGCCTCTCTTTCCTTGTCGAGAATCGGGAGCGCATTTTCCTTTTTATAGGCGGCAACCTTTTCTGCCGCGCGCATCCTCTTTTCGAAGAGCCTTGCCATCTCGGCATCGGCCTCGTTGATTTCTTTTCTTGCTTCTTCAAGAAGATTCATAGCGTTACCTCTCAAAAACTTGTTTGCGTATTAAAGTCCGTATTCCTTTGCCAAAGCCTCAAAGCGGGGAAGTGCCTTTTCGATCGTCTCGTTCTGAACGCAGTAGGCAATTCTCACATAGCCGGGATAGCCGAAATCGTCACCGGGAACGAAGAGCAGGCCGTGCGCCTTGCCGCGCTCAAGGAATGCATATGCATCCGCCTCGGGGGATTTTAAGAAGAGATAGAAGGCGCCGTCGGGGCGAATGGCCTCGTAGCCGTAGGAGAGCAGGCCCTCGTAGAGCATCTGTCTGTTCTTCGCATAAATTTCAATATCGCTCGTCTTTCCGAGGCAAAGAGGAATCATATGCTGAAGCAGGGAGGGAGCGCAAACGTAGCCGAGAGAGCGACCTGCGCCGCAGATCGCGGCGTAAACCGCATTTGCATCCTCGCATTCGGGATGAAGCAGAATGTAGCCGATGCGCTCGCCTGCCAGCGAAAGGGATTTGCTGAAGGAATAGCAAACGAGGGTGTTTTTATAATACTTAGTAAGGTAGGGAACGGTCTTGTTGTCGTAAACGAGCTCTCTGTAAGGCTCGTCGCTTACAAGATAGATCGTGTGGCCGATCTCGCGGCTCTTCTCCTCAAGCAGGGCGGCAAGACGGATGATGGATTCCTCGCCGATTACCGCGCCGCTGGGGTTGTTCGGGGAATTGATGAGAAGGATCTTCGTTTTTTCATTGATAGCGGCGGCAATCGCATCGATGTCGGGCTGAAGAGTGCCCGCAAGAGAGGGAATCGGGCGAAGCACGCCGCGCGCACCCTCAACGAAAACCTTGTATTCGGGGAAATAGGGAGCGGGAACGATCACCTCATCCTCGGGATTCAGAAGCGCGCCGAAGCAGATGGTAAGCGCCGCCGCCGCACCAACGGTCATATAGATCTTGTCCGCATCGGCAGGAGCGCCGTAGGTCTTCTTCACATAGTCTGCAATCGCGCGGCGAACGGCAGGATCGCCCTGCGCCGAGGTGTATCCGTGCAGAACCTCGGGGGAAACCGTTCTGATCAGGTGGATCAGCGCCTCGGAAACCGCGTCGGGTGCACCAACGGAGGGATTGCCGATCGTGAAATCGAAGATGGCGTCTGCGCCTTCCTTTTCGCGCACGGTCTTTGCGTATTCAAAAAGCTCTCGGATGATGGATTTCTTTGCTCCGAGGCCAAACATTCTTTCATTAATCGTAGATTTCATAGCTTTTCTCCTTGAATGTTAACGGTGTTAACTTGATGTGTATATTATAGCAAATGCAGAAAAAAAGTCAAGGGATTTATGCAAAAAAACAAAAATTTTTTGAAAATTTATTGTAATACGTGAAAAAATATGCTACAATGGAAGAAAAAAGTAAACGGTGTTTACAATCCAAGTCCGAAAGGAGCCGTCTATGGAAGATATTTTTTTGGAGGGAAGCGTGAAAAAGCGCCTGATCCTCGCAGGGCTGAAGGAGCTGGAGTCGCACGGCCCCGTGGATTTTTCTCTGCGTCGCGTTGCGCTTTCGGCGGAGGTTTCCTGCGCCGCGCCGTACCGCCATTTCAAGAGCCGTGAGGATCTGATCGAGGAGATTATCGCGTATATCAAGGAGCAATGGCTCCTGCTTTGTGAAACGATTGAGCAGGCTATGCCCGATATTCCCTCGCGTGTGCGCGCCCTGTGTGTTTCGTATATGCGCTTCTGGATCGGGAATCCGAACTTCCGCGCCGTCCTTTTCCTTTCGGATCACGCAGATGCCCTCGGATTTGCCGCAAATCTGGAGGAAAACCTCACCGCGCTTGCAAAGGAGCGTGAAAAGGGAGAGGATTTCGTCTCCGAGCTGAAAACAACGCTTCTCACCCTCGTATACGGTAGCGTATTCCTTCTTCTGCGAGGTGAGCTGAGCACGGATAAGCAAACCATCGATCAGGTGGCCGAGAAGATCGGGGAGGCGCTGAAATGAAGCTTTTGCACTTATTTCCCGCATCGGCTCGAGGCAAATCAGAGGCGGCGCTTTTCGTCGCCTTGATTTTTTCGCTTCTTTCCTATCTCTTTTTAAGCCTCGGTCAGTTGGTTTCCTATCTTCTTCTTTCTGCCGCATCCTCACCGATGACAGAGCCGCTTTCCTTGCTTGGCACGGCGGCGGTCGTCTTTCCCGTATTCGTCTATATGCGCCTTTTGCAAAAGCGCCCCTTGTCCGAGATCTATATCGGGAAAAAAGGCGGCTTTTTGCAATATGGACTCGGTCTTTTTCTCGGCATCCTGCTTGCGGCCGTGCTCGTCGGACTTCTTCTGCTTTTCGGTGCCTATGTGTGGGGCGGCCGCACGGAGGGGGAGGCATCCGCTCTTCCGCTGATGCTTCTTGCCTATGCCGTGCAGGGCGGGGCAGAGGAGCTTCTTTGCCGAGGCCTTCTGATGTCTGCGCTCTGTGAGCGCTTCGGAGGAAAAAGCGCCGCATTTCTCAGCGCCGCGTTTTTCGCGATTCTTCACGTAATGAATCCCGCCGTTTCTCTTCTCGGCCTTCTGAATATCTTTTTATTCGGCTTGCTTTTCGCGTCCCTCACTCAGAAAACGGAAAGCCTCGCCCTTGCCGCCGCAATGCACGCGGGCTGGAATTTCTTCATCAGTCTTCTCGGCGCTCAGGTCAGCGGAAATGCGGCCATCGGCGCGCAGATCTCTCTCGTTTCCCGCGCTCCGCTTTGGACGGGAGGCGCATTCGGCCCCGAGGCAAGCCCGCTTCTTTCGGTGCTTTTGCTTCTTGCGCTCGCCCTTCTTTCGCTCCCGCTCGCGCGCAAAAAAGATTAAAAGGTGAAAAAATGGCATAAAAAAGAGCAAATTTGGCAAGCAATTGCAGTTTGCTTTTGTTATAATATATATTAAAAAATAATTATAGGGAGTGTATGTATGAAGACTTGGTTGAAAGCGGTAATCGCCGCCGCGGCTGTGCTCGTGACCCTGCTTGCTGTTTATTTTCTCTTTTTCCATCCAAAAGAGAATGATCCGAAAATGATGGAAAAGATTCAAATTGAGAAAATTGCTTCCCCTGCACACACGGTGTCTGTCGGCGGGGAGATCACCTATACGGTTTCTGTAACGAATGGAAACGCCCGTCGCGCAAGGGTTCTGATCACCGATGCGCTCCCTGAGGATGTAACGTTCGTTTCGGGAGATTTTGAAGCGGAAGGCGGTCTTCTCAAGGCCTCGGTTACCGTGGGCGGAAAACAAACCAAGACCGTTTCGTATACGGTGCGCATCGGAGATTCCTATGAAGAGGGAGATCTTGTCAGCGCCCCTGCCGCATCCGTCGCCGATTTGAAGCGCAGTGCCGCCGTGGAGCATTATGTCGGCCGCACGCTGAACGATGCCGAAAAGGAGCGTATGCGCGATGGCATCCTTGCCCTGATGTATAGCGAGAATATTGATCCCGTTAAGCTCGCCAAGGATATGTATCTTGTGGCCTTCACTGAGACGATCACGTTGGGAGCGGATGTAAAGAAAACCCTCAATCTTCTTTTTGCGGAAAGCCTTGATGCCAATGGTGAGAAGCTTGCCGCCACGGTTGTTCCCTCGCTTTATCGTGCTCCCGCCACCCTTTCGGATGCAGAAAACCGATTCCGCGGGGAGAGCACTTCGCCAAAAATCACCGATCTTATGATCGGAGATCTTCTTCTTTATAAGTTTGGAACGGAAACAATACTTTACATATTTGACGGAAACCGACTTCTTTCTTTGATGGATGGTGCAAAAGCCGTGGATACGGATGCCGTTCTTGCAGACTTCGTTTATGCGGATTGCTATGCCGTTCTCCGTCCTTCTCTCACGCTTGTAACATTAAACTATGCTCTTGAGCCTCAGAACGAGACTCTGACGCAGGCACAGAAGGTGCTGATCGCAACCGCGAAGGCGTATCTTCAGCGTGGCTACCGCGCGCAGTATGACGATACGAGAATGTATGCGGGCATCGGCTCAGGGGAATATCGCTGGCAGATCGGTCAGTATAACCCCGAGGATTATACGGCCGATAAGTGGGGCTATCTCAACTGCGCCGCCTTCACCTACGATATGTATCGCACGGCGCTCGGCCTTGATATCGGCGGCCTTTATACTACCTATAACCTCGCGTCTTATTATGTAAACGGCGGCGAGGTGGGTGCACCGATGTATCCCTTCGTATATTTCTCGAAAAACGATTTGTCTGACGGACAGAAAAACGCTGTGAAAAATAAATTTATGTCAACGCTGGAGGTCGGTGATCTTGTCGTGGTTCGCCGTAGCAACGGAAGCGGTCACGTAATGTTCTATATCGGTGACGGCGTTCTTATCCATAGCGGCGGCGCAAACTTCGATTATACGAACGATCAGGAAACCTATGAGCCGACCATCCGTTATATGAATGTTCTCGGCTACATTTTCAATCCCGATGCAACCAACTATCTCTTCCGAAAGGACGCTTATGTTGCCTCTCTTTCCATCGTCCGTCCTCTGGATCGCTTTGCGTCCGAGGGGCTTGAGATTCCCGAAAATAGCCTGAACCGTATGGCAAACCTCGAAGACATTTATGCCGAAAAGCTTTCCTCTCATCCCGAGGGAAGAACCGCAAATGTCGGCGAAACGATCACCTTCACCTTCCGTATTGAAAATCGCGGCTTTGCCGAAAAAACGCTTGAAATCAAGGATATCGTTCCTGCAGGCACAGTGCTGAAATCCGCAGGCGATTTCTCGCATCGGGATGGCGCGCTTTCTGCGAAGGTTAAGGTCGGAGCAGGGGAGGAGATATCCGTTTCCTATACCGTTACCGTAAGCGGCGCGGCAGGCACCGTGATCCACGAAAAGGGAGCAACCGTGGGAGGCGTTTTGCATACCTGTGCCCCGATCACCGTGGCCAATACGCTTTCCGAGGATGCGCAGGCGGCTATTTCTGCCGCAATCGAAGCGCTTCGCGCAGAGAATCCGCAGGGACTCACGAATTTTGATCTTGCAAATGCAATCTATGAGGCGGCAGGTCTGGAAGCGCCTTTTGCCGACGGGGCAGATGTTCGCGGTGCTCTGATCCACTCGGATGAGGCGGATTCGAAGGCCTCTTGGACGTTTATTGAAGAAAGCGAGTATGCTTCGCTCCTTGTGCCCACGCTCTACGGCGGTCGTCACTTCTTCACCGCCCAGCAGTATACCGCCTCGGAAAAGCCGAATACCGATAGATCCCGTCTCCCCCGCGAGCAGGCTCTTGTTGTTGGTGACATTCTTGTTGCAAAATTTTCTTCCTCCGAGCGCGTTTTCATCTATGCAGGCGACGGCGTCTTCGTAAATCTCACGAGCGCCTCTATGCCGATCGATACCTATTCCGCAACGGAACGACTGATGAGAATGATGTCGTGTTGGCATTATTACTTCGTCCTGCGCCCCTCAATGGGATAAATCTCGAAATACTTTGTTAAACCGTCGACTTGGAGCACTCGACATAGGCAGCTATGCCATCGTGCAACGCGCTCGGTTTGCCTCGTCCTTCGAAATTTCTCCGCATTGAGGCGAGCTTGGTGGGATAGATTTTGAAATACTGCGTTGCCGTCCGTATCGCTTGCCTCGCCGTATGTGAATACGGCATCGGCGCGCTCACATCCTTGCGCCTTGTCTTTCGAAAA
>JAZTWU010000060.1:0-17750 GCA_045636085.1 Eubacteriales bacterium | reverse complement strand
TTTTCAAAACGGGCGCAAAATACAGAATATCACCCGATGGCATATTCTCGGCAAATTTTCGAGATAGATCACTCATTGCTTTCATATCATCTATCCCAACGAACGGTAGATCAAACAGCTTGTTTCCAATTAAAACGATTGGCTTTTTTAACGAGTGCAGATAATTTTTGTATTCTTCATTGTCACTGCCCACCGAAAACAAGACGATACCGTCTACGCCGATATAATCGAAATATTCCAGCGCCTTTTTCTCATTGTTTTCTTCTTTTTCCGAAAACTGAAAGATAATAGAGTATCCGAACTTTCTTGCTTCTTTGACCAAGCTCATAGCAAGCTTGGAAAAATATTCGTTGAAAAGATCAAAAAGAACAACACCGATCAGCATAGAGCCTGCTTGATTATCCATTTGCATATTCGGGCGGTAATCGTATTCTTTGGCAATTTCAAGAATTCGTGCTCTGGTTTCGGGATTGATATCGTCTCTGTTGTGGAGCGCACGATCTACCGTTCCTTGAGACACACCGCAAATTCTTGCGAGCTGTGTAGTCGTTATTTTTGAAAAGCGTTTCATCGTAGCGTTAGCTCCTTATGGATCTCAACATTATCTAAAACGATATAACCGTTGATAACACTAAAACCAACGGCTTCTCCATCAACTTTAACATTTGTAATCCTATCGGCGTCGGGTATAGTTATAGAATTCAATGTTAAGGCATTGCCAAAGATAGAAATATTACATTGTCCTTCATAAAACTCCACAGAGCCCCAGCTTTCACAAGCACTAAACAGATATTTTCCGCTGCTTTGAACAGGAGCAAAACCGATATGCTTTTTTGTCATATCAAAGCTGAATCCACTATATATGGACATTAATGCATAAGACGCCATGGAACGCGCATAATTGCTTCCGCATTCTATCTCATTCCACGGATTGCGCTTTTCACCGTCATATCTATCGCGAACCGCTTTTACTATATCTTCTCCCTCAGTAATGAGCCCCTCGGATATCATAAGTCCTGCAAGAGCATATTCGAAGCCTGTCATAGTTTCCTCGCAGTAAGGAATCGGTATTGATGGTAGCTTTGCACCTTCGGGATAAGAGCATATGACCGTTCCCGCTTCATCATTAAGTGAGAAATTGCGCCACATATTCACGACGCTACGCATGGAAGGCTTATAATTGTTTTTATAAAGATTTTTAAGTGCTGTTCTTTTCTTATCGGTGACGAAAACGCCATTTTTTCCGACAAGAACGGCGTGCCAATCTGCGAGCATCTGATCGATAATACAGCCGTCGGCAACCTGGTATTTGATCTCTTTCGTCTCTTCGCTCCAGTAGTCATCCGAGGCATCAAATCTGTCAAGTATGGATTTATCGGAAAGATCGATCGATTGGTTGAAATATCTTCCGTTGAAAAGATGCTCATTCATCCACATCTTGCCGCTTTCATAAAGCTTGGAGTAAAGCTCACTGCGTTTTTTATCCCCAAGAAAGCTTGCCATTTCAGCTCCGCAATCGAGCGCAAGCAGATACAAGCCCTGAAGCCAAGAGCTCGGACCGAAAAGCTCCATATCGAGAGTATGATGCTGACGCCCCTCAAGAACACCGTCCATATCCGCGTCCCATTTATCGGGATTTTCCTCTGACCACGCGTATTCAAGCATCTTAAAAATGCTTTCCGAATGCTTTTTGAGCCATTCGCTGTCACCGGAAAACTTCCATTCACGGTAGCATTTGATAACCTCTCCCATCTGTCCGTCTAAGCAGGCGCGTTCTGTAGACATCTCTTTTTTCAAGGGGAGATTGATACGGAAGCTTGTGGCACCGCTATCGAGAAGCGCATAATGAAGCGTATTTTCACGCATTGAGCGCTCAAGTTTTGGGAACAAATAAGGTATCGCATACGCATAGTTCCAAACGTGCTGACAACTTCCGAAGCAGGAGCCCGCTCTTTCAGTACAGCCCTCCCATCCCCAGAACGAGCCGTCCTCAAGTCTGAGCGCAGTGGGTGTCTTTAGAACCGAAAGGTTTGCCGAAATCGCATCTTTCACCGATGGCAGAAGCGTGCAGGATTGCAAGGCATTTGCAAACAGCACAGTTTTATCACGTAGCAGATCAAATTTTTTAAGCGCATATTTTGCAGTTTTGTAAGAATTTTCAAACTGTATTGCGTAGTAATTGCGCCAAGTATTTCTTTCGTTTTTGCGAGGCTTCCAATAGTTTTCGGCGACAGGAACGTTCCACGCAATCACAAAACGAATTCTTGCTTTAGCACCGGCGGGTATATCCACGTATGAAACGACGGTGCCGTGATCATTCTTTGATGGCGCCGAATAACTTCTTTCGGGCATCCGTTCAAGGCTTGAAAAGTTTTTCCAATAGATCGTACAACCATCCTTCCATCCGCCTCTGTACCAATATTCTTGAACAGCGGTATCATTATGATCGGTAAGAATGCAAATATCGGAATATCCTATTTCGTTATCATTCAAGTCAGCGCTTTTTAATAAGATACCGCTTAAATCACTCTCACGTACTCCTTCGTTTAAAGTGGACGCGGCAGGATTACATGCAGTATAGGCAAGTGCAAAGCGTATGTTTTCATTTGTTATGTTTTCGATCTCCCATTCGAAAAAGGCTGCCGGAAGACTTGAGTTAAATTCATCGTGTGGTATCAGCGGATTGAACGCACAAAGGCGTACGACAGCAGGAAAATCATCGTCTGAAAACGAGAGCTTGGCAATCGGGAAACTACCATCGAAAACCACGTTTTTAAAATGCGGAAAACCTGCAAGCGAATTTTCTCGCGGACCATAACCAAATCCATAATGACCTTTGCCTGCGCAGGGCGTTCCCATAAGATCTTCGATTGTATCGCCGTGTAATACCTTAACAATATTTTTATTTGCATATGAAGCTTTTATGGCAAAATGAGAGTATCCGTTTCTCGTACATTTGCTTGGACGATTAAAGATTTCCCAATCCTTTAGTTCTCCATTTCCCGCAAGACCGATACATCCCGTACCGATTCCTCCAAGAGGAAAAGAAATGTTTTTTGTATCTTTATAAATCATTACAGCCTCCATAAAATTTTCATTACTCATATTTTATATCAAAAAAACTACCGTGTCAACTTACACGGTAGTTTTTTCAAATTGTTACGAAAAATTATGGCATAGCTATTTGGAGTTATACCGTATTTTTGAAAACTGTCCTTTAGGGTAAATCTCTAATTCCTCCGCTCTTTTCTTATACGGATATAAAACAAATCAATCAAACGAGAAATGCACGGGAATACCATTTTTATAGGTGACGGGAAGCTCACCGAGAACGAGGGGTGCAAGATAACGGATGCAAGCTTCGGTGACACCGTTATGCGCTTCGTTGATATATTCCTCGGGAACAGATCTGACGGCATTTGCGATCGAAGCAACGTCGAGAGCCTCGAAATAAATCTCGTAGTCCTCCTTCTCATAGCGCTTCATACAAATCATCGTGCCGCTACGGCCGAGAACGGCGAAGTTCACGGCGGCCTCACCCGTGAGCACCGACTCCTTAATGTCGGTCAGCGAAGCGAGGTGAGAGGCGCATCTTTGCAGAAGGCTGATCTCAATGGAGCGAACCTTGCATCCGATCTTCTCGCGAACGATGGATTCGAGCACGCGGCCTGCGCCCGTGAGCTGAACGTGGCCGAAGTTATCCTTCTTTCCGGATGCGCTGATATAATTGCCATCCTTATCGCGGATGCCCTCGGAAACGGCGATCACAACGTTGGGATGCTTGGCAAGCGCGGCCTTGACATCCTCAAGGAATGCCTCCACGGAGAATGCAACCTCAGGAAGATAGATATAATCCACGAACTGACCGTTCAAGGACGGAAGTGCGGCCGCCGTCGTCAGCCACCCTGCATCACGGCCCATAATCTCAACGATCGTTACAGCGGGAATCTGGTATACAGCCGTATCGCAGAGGATCTCGGAAACCGTTGTGGCAATATACTTTGCGGCAGAGCCGAAGCCCGGCGTATGGTCCGTTGCGGCAAGGTCGTTATCAATCGTTTTCGGAACGCCAACGGCACGGATATCATAGTTCACCATCTTCGCATATGCGGAGACCTTTGCTACCGTATCCATCGAATCGTTTCCGCCGATATAGAAGAAATAACGAATATTATACTTTGCAAAAAGCGCAAAAATCTTCTCGTAGGTCTCGTTTCCGAGCTCGGGTGCAGGAAGCTTCTTGCGGCAAGAGCCGAGCGCCGCCGAGGGGGTTGCCTCCAGCAAAGCAAGATTTGCGGGATCCTCGAAGGCCGCATCGAGATCGATCAATCTCTCCTGCAAAAATCCCTCGATACCGTTTCTCATACCGTAAATTTTTTCGACCTCTTTATCCGCCTTCGCCTTTTTTGCACCGCGGATAACGCCGCTCAAGGTGGCATTGATCGCGGCGGTAGGTCCTCCGGACTGGCCGACAATAACATTTCCCTTCATAAAGAAAAGCTCCTTTATTTGTTTTTTACCCTTTCATTATACAACACGCGAAAATAAATGTCAACCTTTCCGCCGCCAATTCGGGCAATTTTATTCCTTTTTCTTTTCCTCACCCTCGCTATCCGTCCTTGAAAGATCCAAGTGACCGATCGCCGCCAAAAGATAGGCAGAAAAATCAAAGCCGTAATCCAAAAAATAGGCGTGCTCACAAAGGTCAATCGCAAGCACGGCACGCGCAAGGAAGCGCACATCCTTCGAAAAGCCAACGAAGGGCGGATGCTTCAAAAGAAAAATATAGAGAAAATCCGATGCACTTGCCTCTGCATACTCCTTTAACAAAAAGCAGAATCGACTTTCGGAGCCATAGCCCTTTCTGATACATTCACTGCGTACCCTTTCTTTTCGGAAGGACAAAAAATAAAGCTCGTGCGATCGTATCTCTGCTTCAATGCACTTCTGTGCCGCTCTGCTATCCGCCATTTTTCTTTTTAAACGAAGCGAGGATAGATATTCTCTGTGAAGCGAAAGATTTTCCTCCGATAAAAAGCAATTGATTCCCATCTTTTCCTCCAAAACAAAAATGCCTTTTATCAAAGAATATGACAAAAGGCATTTTTCAGTTCACTTAAGCAGCACTTTTTCGCCGAAGGTATATTCGGAGCCGCAGAAGCGGCAAACTGCCGTCAGCTCTCTCGGCTTCCCTTCCGCCTCCTGCTCGGAAAGCATTCTTTGGATCTCGGTTTTGGAAAGAGAGCGAATCTTTTTCAGCATGCGGTCCGAGGAGCAATCGCACCGATACGAAACCTCAAGGCTATCAAAGGGATCAAAGGGGATATCGATCAAGGCGAGGGCGGCAATCTCCTCGTTGGAAAGCCCCTTTTCAAAGAGCGCGGAAATATGCGTAAGCTTTTCGGCATTGCGCTCAAGAAGTGTGACCGTTTCCTCCTCGGGGAAAGGAAGGAGCTGGATCAGAACGCCGCCTGCCGCAAGACAGCTTCCGTCTTTATCGAGAGAAACACCGAGAGAAAGCAGGGTTGGCACCTGCTCGCTTTTTGCAAAATAGGTGGCAATATCCTCGGCAATCTCACCGCTCACAATCTCAACCGTTCCCGTCTGAGGCTCGCCGCTTGCAAGATCTCGCACCATATAAAGCGTTCCCGCTCCGATCGCCTCGGCAACGCTCGGCGCGCCGTTTTTGCGGGTGGGAAGATCGGCCGCAGGGTTTTCCACATAGGCCTTGACACAGCCGTAATAATCAGCGACGGCGAGGATCTGACCGATCGGGCCATCCCCCCTGAAGCCAACCGTTACCGTGTCCCCCGCCTCGGGAAGCATACTTCCGATCATCGAGGCCGCCGTGACGAGACGGCCGAGAGCCGCCGTTGCCGTCTTTGAGGTACGGTGCGTTTTTATCATTTCGTTAATCATATCGCGGGAATTTAAGACGAGAACGCGCGCGCTTCCATCTCTCGTCATACCGCGAAGCATCGTTGCATTTTGCTTAGTCTGCATAATATTTCCTCACTTTTTGCATCTTGCGGCAATATAGATGCGCTCACACGAATCGTCTGCCGCTGTAAAATCAAAGTCCGCATATGCGCCGATAAATTCAAATCCCGCCTGCTCGAGCGAGGCACGAAGATAATCGACGGTATACATTTTTTCGCTCTGCACCTCCTCGGAGCGGATATAGCGCCCGTCCGCCTGCTTCGAAAACAGGGTGATGAAGAAGCGACATAGGTGACTCTTCTCGCTGTATTCGTTTTCCCAGATGCAGAAATCGTCGCCCTCCTCGAAAACATAGGTCTGATTGGCATAAAGCGTTTCAAACTTTTTCTTTCCGTTTATGTCGAAGATAAAAAGGCCGTCGGGATCAAGATAATTGTGCACCAGAGAAAAGACCTTAGCAAGATCCTTCTCCTTCGTGATATGATTTAAGGTATCGAGGCAGGATACGATGGCGCCCATCGTTCCGTACAGCTCAAAGGAACGCATATCCTGGCAAAGGAAAAGAATGCGATCCGAAAGCTCGGCGCTTTGCGCAGCCTCTCTCGCCTCTCCGAGCATATTGACAGAATAATCGATTCCCGTCATATCATATCCTTTTTTCGCGAGTGCGAGGGTCATTTTTCCCGTTCCGCATCCGAGATCCGCGATCAAGGAGGGGCGCTCCTTCATTTCCCTATCAAAAATTTTCTCGATAAAATCCGACCACGCACCGTAATCAATTTCGCTATTGATCCGATCGTAAAAGGCGGCCAAAAGATCGTATATCATTTTTCAAGTCCCCTTTATTTCAAATAGCGCTCCGCGATCTCGCAAAGCTGAAGGCGATCCGCCGCATATGCGCGGCGCAAAAGCTCGGGAGGGATAAATTCATCATACTTATCAAATACGGGACATTCGGAGGCGCCGACGAGCCGCTCCGTATCACCGCCCAAGGATTCAACGATATCGCGGATTGCGCCCTCCAAGCGCTCCGCCGCATCCGCCTTTGCCTTAAAGGTGATATAGCAGCATCCCTGCGATTCAATGTCCGAAAGACCAAGCTCCGCCGCAAAGGTCTTGAGTATACGCACCATCGTGCGGAAGGAGACCGTTCCGAGCCAAGGAAAAAGGACGAAGCTCTGCCCGCCGAGCGAAACGAGGTTCCGATCTGCAAGCCCGGCTCTTTTGGCAAGATGCCTTGCATCCGAAAGGCGCACCTGCGCATTTTCGGAAAGATACGGGTATGCCTTATCCGAGAGAAGCACACGGCGCATATAGAGCAACAGCCGCGTATGAATCTCGCCGCCGTCGCCGGGCCAGGAGACCTCCATTTTTCCATTCACGGCGTGAACGAAAACGAGGCGGCGAGCAATATCGAGATCCTCAACCTCCCAAACGCGCCCTGCCAAAGCAAAGCGATCTCCTGCGGGCGGCGGCGTTGTGATCGTTCCGATCTCCTCACTTCCGCACCGTACCGTGAAATCCTCGCTATCGGCAAAGACAGCGTAAAACTTATAGTTATTCAGAAGTCTTTCGCCTGCAAGGCCTACGATCAGCGTTCGCATCTCCGTCATCTCAAGATATTCGGAATTGATCATTGAAACGAGCAATTCACGAAAGTCGGCCTTTAGAAGTGCCGAAAGCGGCGGAAGCGAAAGAAGGCTCTGCGCAAGCTGAGCGGGCGTTTTTTCGCCCTCGGAGGCAAGGAGGCTCAGCGTTTGATGAAAGGCAAGGCTGAGAGGCATTTTTTTCACCCGCGGCGGCTCAATAAAGCGCTCCTCTGCATAAAGATCCACGATGGCGATCCCGCGCAGAAGATCCCAAGGAATCAGCTGTGGCAGGGGCGCATTCGGGAGCGGAGACGCTTCCCTATACAGCATCACCATTTCGGGCGGCGAGCCGCGGCGACCGCTTCGGCCAAGCCTTTGCAAGAAGCCCGAAACCGAGGTGGGTGCGCCAACCTGCGCAACCCTTTCCAGCCGACCGATATCAATGCCGAGCTCCATCGTCACCGTTGCACAGGTGACGGCGCGGGTAACACTTTCGTCCTTCATTTTCAGCTCCGCATCCTCACGTAGAGATGCGGAAAGATTTCCGTGATGAATCAGGAAAATATCGTCTTCACCGCGCGCGTGCGCAATCTGGCGCAGGGTTGCCGTAACATACTCGGTCTCCTCTCTGGAATTAGAGAAAACCAAGGCCTTGGAATCCGAAACGCAATCGTAGAGATATTCGTATCCCGGATCCAAAACTGCAGTGCCGCCCTCGTTTTGTTCCGTTTTTCGCGGCACCTGCTTTTCTCGCGGATCCTCCACATAAAAATGTGCCATACCGAGCCGCCATTTCAGCGGAAGCCTCGGCACCTCGGGCGCAATACAGCCCCGGCCGCTTCCCGCGCTGAGCCAAGCCGTGGCAACAGAGGCATCACCGATCGTTGCACTCAGTCCGACGCGCCTCGGATGATAACCGATAAAGCGCGCAAGACGGGAAAGCTGACAAAGGATCTGACTGCCGCGATCCGAGCCGATCATCGTATGGATCTCATCCAGAACGATGAAGCGAAGTCCGCCAAAAAGGCGGCGGATATCATTGGGTCTGCGTATCAGGAGTGATTCAAGCGACTCGGGCGTGATCTGCAAAATCCCCTCGGGAGATTTAAGAAGCTTGTTTTTATGGGATGCGCCAACATCTCCGTGCCAATGATACACGGGAATTCCCGAGGCATCCAGCACCTCGGCAAGGCGGTAAAACTGATCGTTGATCAAGGATTTCAATGGGGCGATATAAAGCACGGAGACGGAATTTTCGAGCGGCGCCTCGGTGAGCAGCGTCAGAATCGGAAAAAACGCCGCTTCGGTTTTTCCGGAGGCCGTGGAGGATGCAAGCAAAAGATTTTCCTCGCTCTCAAAAATCACCTTGGCCGCGCTGATCTGGATGGAGCGAAAGCTCTCCCAGCCACGCGCATAGATGTATTCTTTGATAAACGGAGAAAAGCGTTGAAAGATTCTATCCGCTTCAGTCATATTTCTGCCTCGTTTTATAGTTCAATATCGAATATTGTAACAGTTTTCTTGGCGTTTTTTTCTTCGCGCGTTTCCTGTGGCTTCATCGCATCGGAATCGGGCGATGCGACTGCCAGGCCCTTGATCAAGGCCTCAAAGGTGGCACTCTCGTTATCGCGCATAACATTCAAAAGCGTCAGAAAATCGCGGATGATCTCACGCGGAGTAACCATTTCCTCCGCCCCGATCTTGCCAAGAGAACAACGCATAAAGGCACTAAGCTGATCCTCGGAGAGCACGGGAGCGCGCTCCCCCTCCTTCTGCCGATAAAGCTTATAGAGGCGCACGACGAGCGCATAAAGCTCGTTGTCCGAAAGGCGGCGAAGTCTTATGACGGGCGAAGCAAGGTTGCGGTATCCAAGATCCGTATATCTGGAATCGCAAAGACGGGAGCGCAGGGCCTCGTAGCTGAAAAGTCCGCGGCGCGTATCCTCCAGAAACTGCGGAACGCCGCCAATGATCACGCCCATATTCTTTGCCTTCCCCTGCAAGGTATCGTTGAAGATTGCAAGAAGCTTCTCGTAGTTTGCCTCACGGGAAATGCGGTTGGGGATCTTATAAAGGTTGACGCACTCATCGATAAAGAGAAGCAATCCCTTATATCCGATCTTTACGGAAAGCGCGGCAAAAAGCTTGATGAAATCATACCAGTTTTCATCCGATATAATATGGCTGACGGAGAATCCGAGCTCGGCCTTTGCCTCCGTTTTCGTTAAAAACTCGCCGCGCAGAAAGCGCAGGCAAGCGCTCTTTTTTTCCTCGTTTTCCGAAAGTGATGCGAGGTAATATTCGCAAAGCACGCGCGCGAAATCGAAGCCGCCGACATCTCCCTCAAGTGCAGAAAGGGTTGCATACACCTTCTTTTGCAGGACGCGGGAAAAATCAGAATCCGAGGGTAGAATCCCCTCGCCGATCACCTCGTTTTTAAGGCTGACGAAATAGCGAGAGAGAATCAGCGGCAGAGCGCCGCCCTCGGGGGATGCGGCGGATGCCATATTAGCGATCAGCTCCCGATAGGTGGCAAGACCTGCGCCATTGCTCCCCGTGAGCCTTCTTTCGGGAGAGAGATCCGCGTCTGCAGTCAGAAATCCGCGCTCAAGCGCGTGACTGCGGATCAGCTGGATCAAAAAGCTCTTTCCGCTTCCGTATCTGCCGATAAGAAAGCGGCAGAAGGCGCCCCCATCCGAAACCGCCTCAAGGTTTTCAAGTAAGGCGGCAATTTCATCACCGCGACCAATGGCAATATACGGCGCGCCGCTTCTCGGAACTACGCCTGCGGATAAGGAGGCGATCAGCGTATTTAAAATTCGTTTTGGTACTTTTATTTCCGTGCTTTCAACCATTCCGACACTTCCTCTCTGTAATCCTCTATCAGCTCGGCTCCGAAATCGGAGAAATTCAGGACGATATCTCCGAGATCGGCATAAAAAATCTCGTTTATTTTTTCGGCGATGGATTCCTCAGGCACCTCTGCGGAGCGAACGATCGCTCTTCTTTTCTCCGCATCCCCTTCAAAAATCGCCGAAAGATAATTTGTATAAAGCGAATTCTCTTCCTTTTTGGGAGCAAAATCGTCCGCAGGCTTTTTTTCTTCGGCCAAGGAAGCGATGGCGGGAATCTCTGCCTGCTCCTCCTCGGCAAAAAGCTCGGAGACATCCACGAGCCGCACCGTATTCTCCCAAGAGCTCTGCTCGATAGCATCCGCACCGACAAAGGACATTTCCTGCGCGGGCGCATCGTAGAGCAATTCGTATTCCGCTCGCTCGGATCGACGGCGCTTTTCATTAACTATGCGGAAGGCCTCCGCAAAATATGCATCAATCAACCCTTTGTCGCCTTCATTCAAGGCCTTGACGGCAAGGCGGCTCTTCACGGACATCGCGCCGCGTAGCTGATTTTCGGCATATTTCAGCGCGCTCGTCACACGGTCACGGAGCTGATCGGATCCTCCCAAGGGATGATATTCGATCTCAATGCGGCATTTGACGCTATGCGTGCAAAGGGAGCAAGGAAAGGCATCCCGCGAAAGGCGCTCAGCCGCTGCTCCGTCCGAAAAAAGTGCACCCGTTTCCCACAGCGAGCGAAGCACGGGGAGCATTGCACCCTCGATATGCTTTTTATAGGATTCTCTGCTCTCACCGCCCGCATACCGACCCGTGCGCCAATCGTAATCCGATAGGCAGGAAAGAAGCGCGGTGATCTCGGCAGAGTTTTTCGTATAGATTCCACCAAGATAAAACTCCTTAAAGGCCGTGATATCGATAATTTCGAATATAAAATCCTCAATCAGGGCGCTTGGCGCATCCAAACGGTGCACGATACAGTAATCCTGCACCCAAACCGAAAAATATCTGTCGATCGCGGGAAGGGATTTTCTATATCTTCTCCAAAGCTCGCAAAGAAGCCGGATTCCCTGCTGTGCGGGAATTTTCTCGGGAAGATTCAGAATTTCGTAAACATAGAGATAGATATAGGAGACGTCCGCCTTGAGAGAATAATTTCCCTTGCGGATTTCACTTCTGAGATAAAAATAATAGTCCTTTTGCTCCTGCGTCATCTGCGAATACTGGGGCATATAAGAATAAAAGGAAACGAACGGAGCCTCCCTTGCCACCACATCGTAATACAGAAGGGCAGATTTTCGGAAGCTTTCATAAAAATCGTATCCGCCCTTGAAGCTGCGGACGGTTATTTTCTTGATCAATGGATTGGAAAGGGGCGCATACGAAACCTCCTCGGCGGCACTCTTTTTGCCGAGCACCGTGATCCGATTCTCTTCTTTGACCGTCTCTCCCTCAATTTCAAAAAGCGCGGTTTCCTTCTCCGTTTTGAAGCGCGGATGCGACTTTTTCACCGCGGGCGCAAGCTTATCGATATCCCAGAATTCATCTCGCCGATCCAAAGACATATCCTCGCCTCCTTTTTGTTTGTTTCTTTATATTTTATCATATAAATCGTTACTTGTCAAGTTTTTCGCCACCCGATCCGACGAAAAAAATCCCGATCGCCTCTCCGCCAATCCGCCCCTTGATTTTTTTCAAAAAACGGTGTATAATAATAGAAAAAAGAAGGAGAGAGCGAAATGAAGCACACGGAGCTTGCCCCCGCGAAGATAAACCTTTATCTGAATGTTCTCGCGCGCAGAGACGACGGCTTTCACGATATAGAAAGCGTTATGCAAACGATCGATCTTGCCGATGTCTTGTATTTTGAGCTCTCCCCTGCATATGCCACCGAGGTGAAGCTTTCCTTCTCTGACCCCTGCGATCTTCCGACGGATGAGAGAAACCTCATCGTGCGGGCAGCAATGGCCTTTCTTTCGGCCGCAGGCGAAAATGCTCACGTCGAAATCCTCTTAGAGAAGAATATACCGATGGCAGGAGGACTTGCGGGCGGCTCGGCGGATGCGGCGGCAACCCTTCGCGCACTCGATGCGCTATTGCCCGGACGGCTGACGAAGGCGGCGTTGCTCGAAATTGCGGCCTCGCTCGGAAGCGATGTTCCCTTTTGTCTACTCGGCGGGCGCGCGCTCTGCTACGGACGCGGCGAGGAAACGGTTGCGCTCCCCATAAAGCAGAATCGCTACGGCGTTCTTGCAAATACGGACGAGGTTTCCTCCACCCCCTTGGCCTACGGTGCGCTGGATCGGATGTATCATAATTTTGATGAGAGAGCGCCTCTTCCGACATCTCTGGACGGTCGCGACTGCTTGCAGGCGCTTCTTTCGGGTGAAATGCCGCCTGCCTTCAATATCTTTGAGGATGCCGTTTTTCCGCTTTGCCCGAAGGCAAAGGAGGCCAAGGTGCTCCTTTCGGCGATGGGCGCCGAGACCGTTCTGATGAGCGGAAGCGGACCTTCGGTTTTCGCGCTGACCGAGAATGCCGAGCTCTGTGAAAAAATGCGATCCGAGCTTCATTTGCGAGGATATACGGCGCGCAAATTTTCATTTTAGAGCGAAGTTTTTTGCGAAAAACTATTGACAAAACGGGCTTTATGTGCTATTATATTATGGCGCGGTGATATGCCCCTGTAGCTCAGTAGGTAGAGCACTTGACTTTTAATCAAGGTGTCCGGGATTCGAGTTCCCGCAGGAGCACCAATAGAGGCTGTTTCAAATTCGCTTTGAAACAGCCTTTTTGCTACTTGTATCTTCCAATCGATATTAACGATGAAATGAGGAATATCAAAATGTCTGACTTCAAAATCGAAACCAAATGCGTGCAGGGCGGTTATACCCCCGGAAACGGCGAGCCCCGCCAGATCCCGATCGTCCAGAGCACGACCTTCAAGTATGCAACCAGCGAGGATATGGGAAAACTCTTCGATCTGGAGGCTTCGGGCTATTTTTACACGAGACTGCAGAACCCGACCAACGATTTCGTTGCCGCTAAGATCTGCGAGCTTGAGGGCGGAACGGCCGCTATGCTGACCTCCTCCGGACAGGCCGCAAACTTCTATGCGATCTTCAATATCGCATCCTGCGGCGATCACGTGGTTGCCAGCTCCACCATCTACGGCGGAACCTTCAACCTCTTCTCCGTTACGATGAAGAAGATGGGCATCGATTTCACCTTCGTTGCCCCCGATTGCACCGATGAGGAGCTGAATGCGGCATTTAAGGAAAACACCAAGGCTGTTTTCGGCGAGACGATCGCAAATCCCGCTCTGACCGTGCTTGATATCGAGCGCTTCGCCAAGGCCGCACACGCACACGGCGTTCCGCTTATTATTGACAACACCTTCGCAACGCCCATCAACTGCCGTCCCTTCGAGTGGGGCGCGGATATCGTGGCGCATTCCACCACGAAATATATGGACGGTCACGGTGCGGCCGTTGGCGGCTGTATCGTTGACAGCGGTAAGTTTGACTGGACGAAGTACGCGGAAAAGTTCCCCGGCCTTTGCACGCCCGACGATAGCTATCACGGCGTCACCTACACGGAGCGCTTCGGCCTTGCAGGTGCCTTTATCACGAAGGCAACGGCACAGCTGATGAGAGATTTCGGCTCCATTCAGTCTCCCCAGAATGCATTCCTTCTCAACCTCGGACTTGAAAGCTTGCACGTTCGTATGGCGCGCCACTGCGAAAACGGTCTTGCCGTTGCAAAGTATCTTGCTTCCGACGATCGCATCGCTTGGGTAACTTATCCTTCGCTTGAGGGCGACAAGTATTACGAGCTTGCAAAGAAATATCTTCCGAGCGGCTCCTGCGGCGTTGTCAGCTTCGGCGTGAAGGGCGGAAGAAAGGCCGCAGAAGCCTTTATGAAGAACCTCAAGATCGCTGCAATCGAGACGCACGTTGCCGATGCGCGCAGCTGCTGCCTCCACCCCGCAAGCGCAACACACAGACAGATGACCGACGAGGAGCTGATCGCGGCAGGCGTAAGCGCGGATCTCGTCCGTCTTTCCTGCGGTATCGAAAACGCCGAGGATCTGATCGCAGATATCAAGAACGCATTGGATCACATCAATATTTAAAAAAACGGAGCGTAAAGCTATGCCTATTAAAATTCCGAACCAGCTCCCTGCAACACAAACTCTGCACGAGGAGAACATTTTCGTTATCACCGAGACCCGCGCAACCACGCAGGACATCCGTCCGCTTCGCATCGTTATGCTCAATCTGATGCCCCAGAAGATCACGACGGAAACACAGATCGCGCGCCTGATCGGAAATACGCCGCTCCAGGTGGAGCTTGAGCTTTTGCAGACGGCAACGCATCAATCCAAGCATACCTCCGCCGAGCATATGCTCTCCTTCTACAAGGTTTTTGATGACATTAAGGATCAGAACTTCGACGGAATGATTATCACGGGTGCACCCGTGGAAAACCTCCCCTTTGAGGAAGTTGAATACTGGAAAGAGCTTTGCGAAATTATGGAATGGAGCAAGACGCACGTGACGAGCACCCTGCACATCTGCTGGGGGGCGCAGGCGGCGCTTTACTACCATTACGGCGTGCAGAAATACCCGCTCGACAAGAAGCTTTTCGGCGTTTTTGAGCACACGCTGGATTATAAACGCTCCATCCTCTTCCGCGGCTTCGACGATACCTTTATGGTGCCGCATTCCAGACATACGACAAACCGCCGCGAGGATATTGAGGCGATCCCCGGCGTTCGCATTCTTGCAAGCTCGAAGGACGCAGGCGTTTTCGTTGCCGCAACCGATAAGGGCCGCCAGATCTTCGTTACCGGACATTCCGAATACGATGCAGACACCCTGAAAAAGGAATATCTGCGCGATAAGAATCAGGGCCTTCCCATTGAGCTTCCGAAGAATTACTTCCCCGATAACGACGATACGAAGGAGCCCATCGTTTGCTGGAGAAGCTGTGCGAACCTCTTCTATTCCAACTGGTTGAACTATTTCGTTTACCAGACCACGCCCTACGATATCAGCAAAATCAACTAAAAACCAATATAAAAATCCCGCGATGACAAGAAATGTTTGCATCGCGGGATTTTTTATGTAAAAAAGAGACTCAAAGCGTCTTTCTGTACGCAAGCGGACTGAGCTCCATA
The DNA here is from genome assembly GCA_045636085.1 of Eubacteriales bacterium. GTDB lineage: Bacteria > Bacillota > Clostridia > Oscillospirales > CAG-272 > UBA1740. The sequence continues at coordinate 2,184 of JAZTWU010000060.1, read as the reverse complement.
TATTGCTTGAAAATCTTATGAAAATAATTGGGGTTGCAGAAGCCGATCTCCTCCGCCACGGCGGCCACGGAGAGGCGCGGATTTTCGAGAAGCTCCAGCGCGCGGTTGATACGAAGGCCGTTGATATAATCGATCGGCGTTTTTCCGATGGATTCCTTGAACATTCTCGTGAAATAATCAGGGGAAACCATCAGCTTCTCCGCAAGATCCTCTATATAAATCTTTTCTTTATAATGCTTTTCGATATATTCCATCACGGGACGAAGACGAAGCACATTGTGATAAACAATACGCTCGGATTCATCCTTGGATCCGCAATAATGGCGCAAATACGCCGTCATCATCAGATAAATATTGGCGCGGATGGGAAGTTTATAGCAGACATCCTTAGCCGCAAACTCCTCGTATGACTCCGCCATATACTGCTTGAGGATCGGATAGATCGGATGCTCCTTTCCGAGCGGCGCAAGACGGTTGCGCGACTGGATATGGAACATATATAGAATTTCCGTATCAAAATGCGCCATATTTTCTTCCAGAATCGCAGATTCAAAAACAAGGCCGCGAAGAGAAACGTGCCCCTCCGCCTCGCAAAAATGCGTCATATCCGCAGGAATGAATACGAAATCTCCCGCCTCGGCCATAAAGCGATCCGTTCCGACGAAGAACTGCACCTTTCCATCCAGAACCTGCACGATCTCCATCGAATCGCAATGCTTATGCGCGGCAATCAAACGCCCTTCTCCGCTCTCCACATACATAGAGAAAGGAATCTTCGGCTCTTTTTTCATCTTACACCTCGAATTTTTTATTTTGAAGCGCTCAGTTAAAGGTTGCGACCTCCAGCAGGGGCTTCTCTGCCCTTGCGATCTCCTTTACCGTCAGCACGGGACCGCGCGCACGGTAGAGCTTCGAATACTCCTCCGCAAGCGTTCCCTTCACGAAAACCCAATCACGGGTTTCAAGCTTCAGCTTGCCCATTCCCTTGGCAACCACGCCGCGGTATGCAATATCCGCCTCACAGCAGGTCATAATATGGCGTCCGATCGCAAACTGCCCTGCGGGCAGGGATTTATCCAGAGCAACGATGCCCTTGAAGGCGATCGTTTTGCCAAAATACTTTTCCGGCTCTTCGGACATGTCGCGATAGAAAATAGCAAAATCCTCGTCCTTGATTTCGATTTCCTTCGCAGAAAGGTCATAAGGCAAGGGATCCTCGATATTATCAAATTCAATCTCCCCCAAAGAGTTCTCGTAGCAGATATTGGCACGGCGGCTGACACCGCGCACGAGCTTGTGCAGAGCGGTTTTATCCGTTGCCTCGGTGACACGGTTGAAAACAACCATTTCCGCGCTGGAAAGCTTATCCACAACGAGCTGGCGCATATTGGCGTTATAGCTGAGCACCGTCGTCGAATCGGCTATCAGAACCTCCTGAAACACCTTGAAGTTTTCGGGAAGTGCATTATAGATGCTATCGAGCGACCACATTCCGTTATATTCAACGACGACAACATCCGCACCCGCGCGCTTTTGCATAGCGGAGATGCGATCGGGGGTTAACGCCTGCTCCTCGGAGAAGGTGCTCATTTTCACGTTTTCGGGAAGCACCGTCGGATCATATTCCTCCTCGCCCTCCTCGCAAACGATAAGAAGATAGGGGCGCTTTCCGTCGTTGAAATTCGGATCGTGAAGCGTTTCGGTTATAAATTTCGTTTTACCGGCTTCCAAGAAACCGGTGAACAGATATACGGGAATCTCCATTGTATTTTTCCTTTGCTAAAATAAATCAATGCTCAAGTCCGAAAAGCGCGCAAAGCTTCTCCTCACAGATGCCTGCTCCGATCACGCACAAACGGCCGATGACCGATGCTCCGCCGGTGCGAATATCGGATTCGCCGGGAATATAGTCAAAATGAAGCCAGCTTCCGTCCTCTGCGGCAACAATGCCCTTGGCGCGGAGCACCATTCCGTACGAGGGATCCTCGGCAAAGGTATCCAGAATCTGCGCAAGCGATTCCTTGGTAAACTTATGCGTGGTCTCTCTTCCGAAGCTTTGGAAGACCTCGTCTGCGTGGTGATGATGGTGGTGATGACCACAACCGCACTTGCACTCCTCGTCGAAGTCGGAAGGCCAAGCGGTCTTAGGAAGACAAGCTTGTCATACAACTCCTTGGCTCACAG
>JAZTWU010000059.1:0-9376 GCA_045636085.1 Eubacteriales bacterium | reverse complement strand
ATAAAAACGAATTCAAACGGAGAAAACCGTAGGTTTTCAACCTCGATACCATTTAAATACCTATATAACAAAAGTGGAGGCACTACTTCAGTGTCTCCACTCGTTTTTTATTCGGTTATCCCTAAATGCGACAGCCCCTTTTCATTTTGCATATTTTTTGATCCCTTTTTTCGGGTCTTTTGGTTCCTTTAGGAATTTTCGCTTTGCGCCTTATAAGCCTTATAAAAATGCGTGATCTCCAGATCCTCGGGCATATCCAGACCGTGCGCACCCGAATCCTCGCCCACCAAATGGCATCCGTGGTCCATCGCAAATCCGAGGAATACGTTGCTATCCTTCCAATGCTCGCGGATCAGAGAATCGAAGGTGCGGTATGCGCTCGAATTAACGCGAAGCTCCGCCAGCGCCTCCACGCTCTCAGGGCCGAATTTATGCATAATCGTATCGTAATCACAGGCGTGCACGGCAATGAAATCGTACTTGCCCTCCACGATCAGCTCCGCCACCTTGGCGTGCACCTCCGCCTCGCGGCGGAAGGTAAAGTAATCCATATCCCGCTCGCGGAAGATCTTGGAAACGGAGCATCCGTTGTGCGCAACGATGGCAGGTCTCTTGCCCGCCTTGATCAGCGCATCAAAAATCGTTTCTACCAAAAGTACGGGCTTTTCGTACTGCTTGATTCCGTGACCCTCGGGCGTCAATCCCGTATACATCGTGGCAAAATTCACAGGCGTCACGGAGGGCATCACGGAGGTGAAGGGGAGCTCCACGTCCACGACCTCCAGCAGATCGCGCATCAGCTTCGGATATTTCTTATATATCCAGCGGCCGATAGCATCGGGGTTATACATAAAAATTTTGTCTGCGCATCCGCCCTCAAAAACGCCCCTTGCATAGCTGACGAGCGCCTCGTTTTTTGCCAAAGCATCCTTCGGAGGCGCAATGCCCATAATGTCGCAAAGCGATGCCGTCACCGCCGTGAGCGAATCCTCTTCAAGGGTGATAATTTCGTTTTCCTGCTCTACCGTACTCATTTAAGAGAAACTCCTTTTTTTACCAAAGATCGCATTCCTGCAAAGTATAGAAATCCCCTGCCTTGAAGCCTGCGGCGAGAAGATATTTCTCGATCTCAATATCGCCGCGCCCCGTGCCCTTACGATTATCGTTATAGGCATTATGTGAATCCGAGCCGAAGGTGATGCGAAGGCCGGACTCAAAAAACTCCCGAAGAAGCTCGGCATACTGATACCGCGCCCTCTCCTCAAACTTCAAAAGCACGCCCGTATTGCATTCAACGCACTTTCCGTTTTCCTTCAAGGCGGCCATCAGCTCTTGGTTCATCGATCGGGGAAGGATGGAAAGATCCTGATACCAAGGCGCTCTTCCGTGATACCAAGGGTGGCCGAAAATGGTCACGCGCTCGTCCGTCGCCAGCCACATCTGCTGGCGGAAAAGCTCGCGCGCAAGGCTGTCCGCATCCCCATCTCCCTCGTTCGTTCCGATGGTGTCCGTGCGCCAATGCGAGGCGCCAACGGCATAGCGCATCCCGAGGGAGAGCATTTCTTCCTTCGTGAGCGCAAGGGCAAGCCCATAGCGATCCGCATCCGATTTCAGCGTATAGCCCTCGCGGGTTCCGTTTTTCGCAATATAATCGTACTGCGCCCTCTGGATTGGCGTCAGCTCCGCGCCGAGGATCATAAAGGGATATTTCTTCTGCGCCTCCGAAACGGCGGCGGCAGAGCGGCGCGCATCCCCAAGAAAGGAGGGGTCATTGTAATTGACGTGATCCGTGATGCCAATGCGGGAAAAGCCGCAGGCCTTCGCGCCCTCGGCAATGGCCTCAAGCGTGAGGTGCGCATCATAGGAATTTTCGCTGTGAATATGAAAATCCGAAGTAATCAGCATATGACTTCCCTTCTCACTGTGCGCTATATGCGATCTTACCGTTCACAACGGTGCAGTATGCAGAAGCACCGATCATCTTCAGAGGATCGGCCTCCCAAATCACAACGTCTCCGTCCTTGCCGACAGCAAGGCTTCCCACGCGGTCGCCAATGCCCGTGGACTCGGCGGGGTTGATCGTGATGGCGCGCCAGGCATCCTCATAAGGAAGACCTGCGCTGTATGCAAAGCCGGCGCACATCGGAAGGTGCTCCAAGGGGGTAACGGGAGCGTCCGTGATAATGCTGACCTTGACGCCTGCGGCGTTGAGCGCGGCGGCGGTGGCAAAATCCTTATTGCGAAGCTCGATTTTTGATTTGCTTCCAAAGGAAGGGCCAACGAAGGCGGGATAGCCCTCGGCCGCAAGCTCCTCTGCGATCAGCGCACCCTCGGTGCAGTGATCCAATGTGAGGCCAACGCCGAATTCCTTTGCAATGCGGATCGATGTGAAGATATCATCCGTGCGGTGCGCGTGCGCCTTGAGAGGAATCTCGCCCTTGAGAACGGGAACCATCGACTCCAGCTTTATATCAAAGCTCGGCTCCTTCCCTGCCTCCTTGGCGGCAATATAGTTTCTCGTCTTGAAAAGAAGATCGCGCAGAAGTGCCGCCGTTGCCATACGCGTTACGGGGGCTTTGCTTCCGCTTTGGCCGTATGCACCCTTGGGGTTTTCGCCGAAGGCGCACTTCATAGCCACGGGGTTTTTGATGATCATATCGTCCACTCTCTTGCCGACGAGCTTGATGGCAACGAACGATCCGCCCACAACGTTGGCACTACCGGGGCCGGTAACCGCAGAGGTAACGCCGTACGCAATTGCCTGCGGGAAGGTTTCGTCCATCGGATTGATGCCGTCAATGGCGCGCATCTGCGGCGTGAGGGGATCGGATTTTTCGTTGTAATCCGCGCCCTCCCAGCGCATTCCGCTGTTATGCACGCCGATATGGCAATGCGCCTCCACGCATCCGGGGGTAACGAGGCGGCCGCCCGCATCGATCACCTGCATTCCCTCCTTTTCGGGAATGCTCTCGGCAACGGCGGCAATTTTTCCGTCGTCCCCAATCAGAACACAGCCGTTTTCAAGATCGGGGCCGTCCATCGTTTTTATATGTCCGTTTTTGATCAAAAGCATATTTTTATCCTCGCTTAACGAATTTTTTCAAACATATGGTACTTCACGCGGTTGGGCTTCATTTCGGCGTGCGTCGTATGCACGTCACAGTAAAGGAGCGGTGCGTTTTTCTCGTCCACCTTGCCCGCGCGCTCGGGAATGGCAAACTTAGTCGAAGAATACGAGGGATCGAGGATCGTGAAGGTCTCCCCATCCGTGGCAACCAAGGCAATATAATGGCCGCCCTTCGTGAAAAGGCCGATCTCCTTGCCCTCGGGCACGCCCACGTGCGCAACGATTTTTCCACCCTTTTTCAGATGCTCAATTGCTTCTGAGAGCTCGTTGCTCTGCGTATATTTCAGACCAAAGCGCTCCGCGATCACGGGCGCAAGCACCTTCATATCCGTGCCCACGGAATGATTTGCCTCGCATTCCATCGCAATACGAACGCACTCCTCGATGGGGAGGGATTCGGTCGTCAGTCCGTCCACAACCATACAGATACTGCAAAGGCCGCATCCGGAGCTTCTGACGGTGGAATCCATCCGCGGCACCTCCTTCTTCACCTTTGTGGGGTAAGGAAGGTCGGGATATTCCAGTTGGTTTATGTAAATCATTGCTTTTCTCCTGAAAATATTTTGTACGCCAATTATAGCACGCCGCGCGCGTCTTTTCAAGGTGCGCGCGAAATTTAGCAATTTTAGAAAAAAAGCAAGCAGCACTTGCATGCAAGGGTTATAAGGCCGCAAGAACCTGATTTTTGATATCAATCATACCCTGCACCGTCGGATGGCCGGACTTTTTATCCACCGCATCCGTCAAAGCAATCGCCTTCGCGCCGTTTGCTTTGCAAGCATTTTGGATCGCATTCACGATCTCGCCCTTAATCCCGCTGTTGCAGATTCCGTAGATCCTTGCAGAGGGCAAGGCATCTCTAAGCTTCTTGAAGAAGCAATGCACGGCAGGGAGCACGTTGAAAAGATCCTCGTGCTTCCAGCCCTCCGTCATCTCCTCGCCGAGCGGCGCATCCGACCAGCTGTCGTTTGTTCCGCCGAAAACAAATACCGTATCAATCTCGTTTTTCGCAAAAAATCCGTTTTTCACCAGCCGATCCAGACGGAAAAGAAAGGAGCTTGTGCCCGAGGTATCCCTTCCGCTATAGCCGGTATAGCCGATCGTTGATCCGCTCCAGCTGTCGTTGAGAACGAGATTTGCGCCCGTTTCCTTCAGAAGAAGTCCCCACCAGGTGTGCTCCGCGCTCGGAACGTCCGGCTGATCCTCCTCTGCGGAGCGCTTGCCCGTATAATACGCGGAATAGCCCTCGGGGATGCATCTCGCAAAGGTGGAATAGCTATCGCCGAAAATCATAATATTCTTCATATTTTTCATTCCTTTCAGGATCGTTTTTTCTTGAAAATTCCATTCGGATCGTCAATGAAGAAGAAGGGATCCTCCTTCATTTTGAGAAGCGCCTTCTCCCTCAAAGCGGGTGCGCTGATGAGAAGAGAGGGTGCGCCGTGCACCTCGCCGAGCGCAAATTCTCCCTCGGAAAGCACCTCGGGCGCGCGATCGTAGCGCTGGATCAGCTCGCCCTCGGGGCGGTGGAAATAGTGACAGCGGTAAGGCTTCACGGTTGTATTCCCATTTTCATCCACGATCGTGAAGGTGCGGTAATCCCCCAGCGTATACGGCGCTTCTGCGATCTCCTCCACGCCGTGCATAAAAGTATTGCGCGCAAAGGGACAGCCGAGAAGAAGGATTTTTCCGTTTTCAAAATCCGCCAGCCTGCGGAAGGCCGAATGCGGCCCGATCGGCGTGTCGTCCAGCATCGCGCCCTCGCAGATTTCGTCTCGGTGTTTTCCGATCACCGAAACCGAGTGCGTGGGATGATTGGTGCGGCGAACGCCGTCCATTTTGCGAAAAGCCTCCGTGATATGGCCAACGCAGGAGGGCGTTTCGAGGTTGGAAAAATAAAGATCCTTGCAGGAGGTCGCATAGGAAAGCGCGGGAAGCATCAGCGTTCCCTCCTCGCCGAGCACGGCGCGCAGCGCGCCGATCACGGTCTCCGCTCCGCCCTCCACAAGTCCCATAGATTTCAGCGAGGAATGCACCATCAGCGCATCGCCCTTCTTCACGCCGAGAGCGCGAAGATCCCGTGTCAGTCTTTCAAAGGATGCGTTCATATTGTTTCTCCTATCATTTCCTCAAAGAAAACGCTTTTGCGCCCCTCGGCGCAAAGTGCCTCAAAGGTACTGTAAAGCTTTTGCTCAAAATCGGGCTGATACCTTTCGTAGTCGGGATAAAAATACTGCTCGTGGATCATCACGCGCAAGCTCTCTCTTTCCGAAAATGCGGGAAGAAGGGTGAGAATTTCGTCCGTCGTAAAATTATTCAAAACGATATCGATGCCTGCGTGGTGCATTCCGTTATAAAAAACGGTCTCGCCCCTGCGAAGCCGCGTGCCGAGCGCGCGGTCACGGATGCTGTAGGAAACGCGCTCCGCGCCCTCCGTGCCGTAAAGCCCGAGAAGTCCCCGAGCCCCCGCATCCCGCATAGCGCGCACGCCGTCCTCGGTCAGGGCGCAAAAATGGATCGTCGTTGTTTTTGCAAGGCTCTGCTCTCCCGCAAAGCGCAGAATTTCCCGATGCACGGCGGCGCAGTCACGCAAAACGGTCTCGTAATCCGCCGTCTCATAGGGGCGGCGCGTTTCGTTCTTCGAATGGAAGGAGAGGCGAAGCCAATCGGAATTTTCCCGAAATTGCGCCCGATACCGATCGGAAAGGCGATCCAGCGAAAATCCCGCCCCTTCGTAAAACATATTGAGCTGAATTTTCAAATCAAAGGCTCTGTGCAAGCGCAAAAGCATCGCAAAATAAGGAACCTCAAAAATACTCTGCGAGCCTTCTTTTGCAAGAATTTCAAAGGCGCGGATATTATCATCAATCGTAAAGCAAAATCTCATCCTTCCTTTTTCTCCCGTGTTATGTAAATTATCGTTTGTATTTTCCGCCAAACCATCGGTTCTGCGCCAAGGCGTTTTCAAATCACGCCCCGTCGGTGCTCGACCACTCCACCCGCGCAGAGCACCCCGAAAGCCATTCGCGATCCCAGCCGCACGGCGGCAGAGGTGCGGCCGCGCAGAGCACGCAAAGATCATTGCAATCGGCAAAGGCGCCCCTTCCGATATGTTGCACATTCTCGGGAATAAAAACGTCAAAAAGGTCGCGGCAGCCTGCAAAAGCCCCGCCACCGATGGAGCGAAGCCCCTTGGGCAGATCGATTCTCGTAAGAAATTTGCAGCCTGCAAAAGCCCCCGCCGCGATCTCGGTCACAAAATGCGGCAAGGAGACGGCGCCGCGCAGGCGAAGGCTTTTCACCGCCCGAATCCGAGCGCCGTCTTCGATCCATTCGTAATCATAGGGCGCCATAAGCGCCTCGATCTCCTGCTTTGAAAGCGCCTCGATCGGCTTTTCCTCGTAATCGCAGAATTGGCAAGTCGCCAATCCCGCCTCGGACTGCACCGATGCGCACATAGGGCAGATTCTCATATTTTTCTCCTCGTATTTTTTCGGATTTTCGCGCTCCGCACCGCCGCCGATCGCACGGCATAAAGCCGTTCGCTTTTTTTAGCATTTGGGTGCAAGGCGCCCCTTAGATTACGGCAAAACGATCCGATGCTCCCTTATTTCGATGCGATCACCCTCCGCTTCGATCACGCGGTACACGCCGATCGGAATCCCATCCTCCTTTGGAGAAAAAGTCGGCGAGCCGACGACATAATGCGCCACGCCGTTTGCAAAAACGACCCTCGGCGTGTGCTGATGTCCGGCGAAAACAGCCTTGATGCCCGCGGCGCGGTCGAGAATTTCCATGACCTCTGCCCGATTGCTCATATACATACATTCGTCGGTCACGCGGCTGTCATCGGCCAAGGGAAAATGCGAAAAAACAAAGCAAGGAAGCGTGTTTTTGGCAAGATCCTGCTCCAGCCAGTGGAGGGCGCTCTGCGCCATATGCTGGGTTTTATAGCTGCCGCCGCGCCCGTTCCCCTTCTCGGGGAGAAGCTCCGTCATCAGAAAAACGAGATGGTAGCCCTCGTGGTCTATGCTGTATGATGCGCTCCCCGTTTCCATAACGGCCTCGATCTCCTGCGCGGTGTCCATCATCTTCATATCGTGGTTTCCGAGCACGGAATAGCACGGGCAGGGAAAATCCTTCAGCCTCTCCAGCATAAAAGACAGGCAGGAGCGATCCGACGCCTTATCTCCCGTATCCTGAATGAGATCTCCAAGATTGACGGCAAGCGATGCCCCCTCCTCCGCAGCAGCCCGAATGAGGGCATCCAGCATAGGGAGCGCATATTGCACGAGCTTGCGCTCGCTATGAAATTTTTCCATATCGCCGCCAAAATAATGCAAATCGGAAAAAACCAGAATTTTCATAAGTGCCCCCTATTCGTTTTATAAAGTCACAAGGCCTCGCCCCTTCGGGGAAGCCGAAAAACTTATATTGCGGTATATTTTTCCGCCTTTTGGACGATGCTTGCGATCCGATTGTAGTCATTTGTCAGAATCACGTCGATTCCCATATCCAGAAATTCTTGGGCTTCTTCCTCGCTGTCCGACCAAAATACATTGCAGACGATATTGTTTTTATGCGCCTTATCGATCATTTCCTGATTGAAATACGGCTTATAGAGCTGCACCTTTTTGCATCCGTAGCGAATGGCGCGATCCACAATCTCCCACTTGCCGTCACCCGCACCGCAACAACGCGCAATGCTCGGAAATTCTCTCTGCAGTCGCTCAAGGACGGCATCCTGCCCGCTCATAAAATACACGTATTTTTCGCAGTCGTACTTTTTGATCAGATCGACCGCCTTGGCAAGATATTCCGGCTTTTCGCCCTGCGTTTTCAGGTGTATATTCATAATGCAGTGGCAGGCAAATTTCTTCAGAATTTCCTCAAAGGTGGGAATGCGCATACCCTTGAATTCTTCCTTGCATTTCGATCCGAAGTCCAGCGCGCGAAGCTCTGCGAGCGTGTGATCCCATACCTTTCCCTCTCCGTTGGAGACTCTCTCGAGGGTTGCATCGTGAATGGAAACGATCTCTCCGTCCTTGGTGAACCAAAGATCGAATTCTATCTCCTCCGCTCCCATCGCCACCGCCGCGCCGAAGGCGGGAAGGCTGTTTTCGGGCGCGACCGTATTGAATCCGCGGTGCGCGCAAACTCTCGGATACGGCATACTCTCGTCGGGGCGCACGATTGCGCTTCCCGCAGGGCGGTATTTCCAAGGGCGGCGCCCCTTTTCGATATATTCGTAATGCGCCGCGGGCGGGTTTCCAAAGCCCGCAGGCTTATAATATTTCGCCTTCGGATCGATCTCGACCGTCGCGATGCCAACCCTGCTATGCATATTCAAAAGCACCTCGCCCGTGGGGGCAACCACCATAGAAGCACCGCCAATATCCGAATTTTCATCCATCGAAACGGAGGAACGAACGACGAACGCATTGGTGTTATATGCAAGGCTCTGCGACATAATTTCCAGGGCTCTGTGCGTATCGCTTCGCTGGTGCGAGCATCCTATGATGATATCCACGTTTTGGCGCGCAATATTCGCAAAGGCCTCGTAGAAATAAAAATCATAGCAGGTGAGAAATCCGAATCGGATTCCCTCCATCTCGATCACCGTCGGCTCCGAAAATTCGAAGGTATAATCGCTGTCAAGGCGGATCGTCTGAACCTCGCCCGGCGTCAGATGCTGTTTGAAATATTTTCCGACGATCTCACCCTTGCGGTTAAATGCATAGGTGGTGTTTCTTCCGTCGGGGCTCTCGTCGTAAGAGCGGGCGTTAACAAACGCCATCGCCTGACAGCGCCTTGCCGTCTCGGCTACCTTATCCAAAAGGATCTTATTGAATTTAGATGCGGAAAGATTTGCATCGTTTTTGCTTTTTGCAAGGCAGGGGATGTCGCAGGCCTCGGGCAAAACGATAAGATCCATACTTTCGTCGCACATATCGATCAGCTTTATCTGCTCTTCAAAATAGCGATCGGACTTCAAAAAATCCGTGGAATACGCAGGTTGGATGATACAAACCTTCATAATACAAGCCTTTCCTTAGAAAATAGAATCAACCGCAGTATAGCATACGCTATTATACCACAAAAGCGTAAGGATTGCAAGGCGTTTGTGCGAAATCTCGGCGACGCTCGCTCCAAATCACGCCGAAGGCGTGTATACAGAGTTTGCCGCTCGGAGTTGGCTTTGCAAAGCCCGTTCCGCCTTGGCGGTAGGGCGACTCCCATCTCCTCGCA
>JAZTWU010000058.1:0-34200 GCA_045636085.1 Eubacteriales bacterium | reverse complement strand
CCGTGTATCATTACAAACAGCAAATTAAAATATGTTGTACTGATATGAACCAAACAGTATCTCGACTCTGTAATTAACAATTCTTGATTGTATTTTTTGCTTACAATACCCTTGATTTTATCACAGCCTATCGTTTGAAGTGGTCTGTACGGCTTGTTAGTAGCATCAAATCGAGCAGAAAAATGCTCTATATTACCAGTATATTCAGCTAAAATCAAAATATCTATATCATGCTCTAACACCAATTGTTCAAGGCAATCCTCTATAGCATCGTTTTTGTTCACATTCCAAAAAGCAACATTCATCATATCACCACGCAATACTCAACTACTTTACAATATTATAGCATAAAATAAAACTTTTTTCAACAATATTCCACAAAGAAAAGGCGACGGATTTTTTCTCCGTCGCCTTTTCTTTGCTTACTGCGTATCAAATTTTGAATGCTGATTTTTATTTTCAAGGGGACTTGACAATCGTGCTATTCTAAGTTACAATACAACACCTGCAGAAGAAGGACGAAGGTGTTCGCTGTTCTTGGCTACCGGATTGATCTGACCACATGTTTATCATCTCTTTCCAGATGATTGACCACATATGGTGGTTGGTATATTTCTTCTTTGTTATCGGCATGATTCTTCTCTGCCGGCGGAGTGATTTTCGAGTGCATTTACCACCTGAAAAACAAGACCACATATCAATCATTCGGTACTCGGATTTGACCACATCTTTGACCATAAACAGAACCGGAGTACACGGAGACAAGAGTGCACGAGAGTATGAAAAAGCCGTTTTTGCGCAGCAGAAAGGGCTAGAAAAAGCAAAAACGGCTAGAAAAAGATATTCGGGTCGGTTGGGGTGGTAGAGGCCGCAAGTTCAAGTCTTGCCACTCCGAATTGCTTATCCTCGAAAGAATTGTATCGGCTATTCTCCGTCATCGATTACCGCCTTTCTTCGCGCGATCTTCGATCCATAGCATTTCTCCCGGCGCAATGCATTTATGGTGCCAAATTATTTTAATGCGATCTCATCAATGGCACGAAGCTCTTCTTCCGCAAACGGGGCGGAATGCATCGCGCCGAGGTTATCGAGAATTTGTGACGGCTTGGATGCACCAACAAGCACGCTCGTAACCTCCTCGCGACGCAGAACCCAGGCAAGCGCCATTTGAGCAAGGCTCTCTCCCCTCTCCCTTGCCAACCGATTCAAGGCGCGGATCTGCTCAATCCGCTCTTCGGTCAGGCTCGTTTCCTTCAGGAAAATTCCGCTGGTGCGAATGCGGCTATCCGAGGGAATGCCGTCGATATAGCGATCGGTCAGAAGACCTTGCGCGAGCGGACTGAAAACGATAACTCCCTTTTTCTCAATTTTCGCCGCGTCAAGAAGCCCGTTTTTTTCCACCGTGCGATCAAATATCGAGTAGCGGTTCTGATTTATAATAAACGGGCAACGCATATCTCGAAGGATCGCCGCCGCTTGCGCCATTCTCTCGCCGTCATAGTTCGAGAGGCCCGCATATAGCGCCTTGCCGCTCTTTACCGCATGATCCAGCGCACCCATCGTTTCCTCAAGCGGCGTATCGGGATCGGGGCGATGATGATAAAAGACGTCAACGTAATCAAGCTTCAGGCGCTTAAGGCTCGCATCCAGACTCGCCAACATATATTTGCGACTTCCGAAATCGCCGTAGGGTCCGTCCCACATCAGGTAGCCCGCCTTGGTGCTGATCACCATTTCATCGCGGTATGCGCTCATATCTGCGTGAAGTATTTTTCCGAAGTTCTCCTCCGCACTGCCACAGGCGGGGCGACCGTAGTTATTCGCAATATCGAAATGCGTAATACCGTTATCAAAAGCGGTGAAGCACATCCTCTTCATATTTTCAAAATTATCATTTGCTCCGAAATTGTGCCAGAGCCCAAGCGAAACCAGTGGAAGCTTCAGTCCGCTTTCTCCGCATTTATTATATTTCATCGTATCATATCTTGCCTTGGATGCAGCATATCCCATATTATTTCTCCATTTCTTCAGCTTTTGAAAGTCTCCGTCCGAAAGCCCGCGCCCTTGGCCGTCTCCATCGCAACGAAGGAATCCTCAAAAACGCAGATATCCGACGGCGAAAGCCCCATAAGCGCCGCCGCCTTCAGATATATATCGGGCTTCTCCTTTCCGACGCCTATATCCGCGCAGGAAAGCACAAAATCAAAATACTCTATGAGGCCGTGGCATTGCAGAGCGCTCTTTACCCTATCAAGGTTTGTGGCAGATGCGAGGCAAAGTCCAATGCCTCGGCTCTTCAAAAAGGAAAGAAGCTGATGCGCACCGTCCTTGGCCTGCGCTTTGTTTTTGTAAAAATCATCGATGCCGTCGCTTGTGAACTGCAGAAAATCCTCTGCGCTCACAGGCATTCGGTAGTATTCCCAAAAGTAGGTCATCGCCTCCGAATAGATCATAGTACGGACTCTTTTATTCACCTCGTCACTCGGCTTGAAGCTCGGATCCCTCATATATTTTTCCCCGATGCTCTCCCAGAGCGAATCCCAGAAGGCCAGCGAATCTATCACCGTCCCATCTATATCAAATATCGCGCCCTTGATTTTCATATTTCCTCCAAAAGATCGCCGTTTTCCTCCTCGCAACGGATGTCCGCCGCATCGAGAATGGCATAAACCGATTCAATAAAAGGGGCTTTATACTCAATATACCGATCGATATCGTTTGGAAAAAATCTTGCCCCCTCCATCTTCACGGCGCCGTATTCCCGCACCGCCGAAGGACTTTTTCGCAAAAAATCCCGAAAGGCAAGATGGCGGCGAAGCTCCGCGCACCCCTGCCTGCAAACATACAAATGGTGCTTCATCAGATGCGCCTTGCCCTCGTAGCCAAAGGCCTCGCGCCCCGCAATGCCGAGATCTCCCTCGTGAAAATATCCGATTGAAGAAAGTCCTTGGCAAACGGCGGAAAAATCCGCATCCTTCGCGATCACAAGATCCATATCGATGCAGGGCTTTGCGCAAAGTCCCTCCACCGAGGTGCTCCCGATATGCTCAATGCCAACGGCCAAATCCCCAACAGCGGCCAAAAGCTCTTTTTTTATCTCTTCAAAGGACGATTTCCAAGCCGCATCATACGGCACAACGCGCACTCTCGCCGTTCGCATCCCGCATCCTCTCCTTTATTCATTCATTGCATCCACGGTTGCCCGGGGTTTTGCCGTCATTTCCACAAAGGCAGGGCGGAATCCGCTTTTGATCGCATTGCGCACGGATGCAATGTTGCACCAAGCCGCGCAATAAAAGGGCACCTTGCCCCGCGCAAGAATCTCGAGGGCGAGGCGGCTCGTGAGCGCCGAGGCGATCCCCTGCCCTCGGTAGGCAGGAAGAACGTCGATCCCGATCTGCCACATCGTTTCGCAATCGGCAGAGGCCCCCGCAAGGCCAACCAAAACGCCGTTATCGTATGCTCCCAAGGCAAGCATATCCAGCTCTTTTCGCTTTTCGCAAAGCGCATTTGACCATTCTTGCAAATAAAGGTTTGCAAAATCCGCTTTATTCAGCGTGCGGATTTCATAAGAGCAGGGCAAGGGGCGAAGTATATTTACATCGGGCAGAAAGTATTCCGCCATAAAGCAAATGCTTTGCCCGTGCGCCGAAAGCGCCTCGTTCAGAAGGTGCAGATGCGGGGTTTCAAAAAGGTGCGACGGCGGAAATCTGTTGATATAATTTTCCGTGATCTGCCAAAGCTCCTCCGAAACCGAGGCAACCGCATTGTGGCCATAGGAAACGATCTGGCAGGAAAACGGGAGCTTTAGATATTTTCTTGCACGCGCGCGCTCGCGCGACAGCACAACGACATTTTCCTTCTTCTCAAAATCGCAGGCCTGCGCGCCGAGGTCCTCGGCGGATTGCGCCATCGCGATTTCCAAAATCTCGCGGTTCGTCATTTTCTCATTCTCCCGGCGCTTTATTTATAAGCATCGTCATCCAAAGCCGCGGCATAGAGGGATTTTTCATCGCACTCTCTCCGTCACCAAGGACAAGCGCGGATGCTCCGCCCGCTTGCCAGATCGCGCTGATCGCAAGGAGCGGCGTTGCGCGCAAAAGCCAAGGGCGGAATTTCCCTCTCTTGTTTCGGCTCTTGGCAAAGGCCTTATCCATCAGCGCACCCATCATCGGATCGTTCACGGCATCCCAGATCGTCCAAACGATCGTGAGCACGCCCATCAGCGTGGCGTTGACGCCCAAAACGTTTGTGCAATACATCGAGAAAATGCTCGCCATAAGAGCAAAGGTCATACATCCGCCGAAATCGCCGAACATATAGCCAAACCAATGCTTGGTCGTCAGTCCCCCGCTCTTTATATTCTGCTTTTCACTCATAATATTTCTCCCTTGCTGTCTTCTTTTATTCCGTTATCACGGATAATAGGCTTTCAAAATCTCAATAATATCGTTTTTGTAAATATTTCTTCCCAAAACATCGCCGTTTGCAGAAAACGAAACGCATCGCACGTCCTTTGGATCCTCTTCATAAGGATTCCTTGGCGGATCCTTTTCAAAATAAGCGGCGAGGTGCTTTTTCGCATTTCCCTCGGGGAATATCACGTTGCCCTCGCCAACGCGAGCGCCGAGAGCGGAGAGCTCTGCAAGGATCTGCTTGGTTTTTCTATTATACGGATTTTCGTCCGTCTCGCTCACCAGCCAAGCAGGGGATAAGCGGATCGGTATACCGCATTCCAAGGCCTCCCCGATAAAGATCCGCAGGACGGAGAGCGGGATCGTTTCCTGATGAAAGGCATCGGCGGAGAGAAGCAGATCGTTCACCCCGCATTCCGAGAGGCGCAAAGCGACCTCGCGTATTTTTTCTCTGCTTCTTGCAAAATAGCCGTTCGTGATCACCTGCCGCTTATCGACCCCCGCATCCCTCGCGGCCGCCATAATGGCATACACGGCGTCGGGATACAAAAGCGGCTCACCGCCGAAGGCCATCACGGTTTTGATGCCGTATTGCGCCGAGATCCGCTTCACCGCATCCGCGGCAATCGCGGGATCGATCCTCTCACCGCAGGACGGGTGCTCTCCCTCGGAGCAATGCTTGCATTTTCCCGTGCAGGCATCCGTCACGACGAATTCGATCTTGCACAGATTTTTCAGATACGGATTCATACTTTGGAAAACCTCAACCTCTCCATCAATTTGCTTCTATTATACCACGTTTTTTGCTATATTGCAATCGGCATAATTCTCTTTTTGCGAGAATATACTAATCTCAAAAGAGGAAACGAGGAAAAACAAATGAAACGCTCGATCGGCCTTTGGCAGCTTTTCGGCTTCGCCTTCACCTCCCTTTGCGGCACGCTCCTGCACTTTTTATATGACTGGACAGGCGGCAGCGCTTGGATCGCGCCCTTTTCGGGCGTGAATGAATCTACCTTTGAGCATATGAAGCTGCTCTTTTGGCCAATGCTCCTTTATGCAATTGCCCAAAGCTTATTTTTCAGAGAAAATGCATCCTTTTGGTGCATCAAGCTTCGCGGCATCCTTCTCGGCCTCGGCCTGATCCCCGTGCTTTTTTATACCTATAACGGCGTGATCGGAAAATCCCCCGACTTTATCAATATCGCGATTTTCTTTCTCTCGGCCGCAATCGCTTACGCCTACGAAACGCGCGCGCTCTCCTCGGAAAGCACTCCGTGCAGATCCCCGAAAAGCGCCATTCTCATTTTGTGCGCCATCGGCCTGCTCTTCGTTCTTTTTACCTTCTGCACGCCAACCCTCGCCATCTTCCGCGATCCCATAACGGGCACCTACGGGATATAAAAATCAAAAACGGGATAGAAAGGCACACCGCCGCATCTTTCCCGTTTTTTCATCTTGTCCCGCCCGTATTGAAAAGGCATCCTTTTTTTATAAAAAATCTTGCATCCTTCGCATCCTTATGCTATAATGCAATTGAAAATGAAGATTGCGGGAGGAGCCGTTCTTATGCTGAAAAACAAAACAGAGAAGCTGACCGTTTCGGGACTGCTTTTGGCGCTCGGAATCCTTCTGCCTTATCTGACCGCGCACGGCGCGGGCTTGCCGGGCACGGTGCTTCTTCCGATGCATATTCCCGTGCTTTTATGCGGCTTTCTTTGCGGCCCGCTTTACGGCGCGCTTAGCGGCGCGGTGCTCCCGCCGCTAAGCTCTCTGCTCACGGGAATGCCCTCGCTTATTCCGATGCTCCCCATTATGCTCTGTGAGCTGACCGTTTACGGTCTCAGCGGCGGCCTTCTTCTCACAAAAACACCGCTCGGCAAAAGGAAATACGGAATTTATATCGCCCTGCCGATCGCAATGATCTTTGGCCGCATTGCCTACGGCATAGCCTTTTATGCGCTGATGCTCACCTTCGGAGATCTCAAGGCGCTGAGCGTGAGCGCCGCTATCGCAACGGGGCTCCCGGGGATCCTGATCCAGCTCCTGATCCTTCCGCAGATCGTGCTGATTGCGGAAAAAATCATAAAAAAACGGGATCCGCAAGCATAAAAACGCCGTTTTTTTAATATATTTTGGCAATTTTCAAAATAAGACTTGATTTTTCCCGTAAAAAGTGTAAAATATATATGTTAAAACAAAAACAAGGAGAATAAAAAATGGCACTTGTAACAACCAAGGAAATGTTCAAGAAGGCTTATGAGGGCGGATACGCCATCGGTGCCTTCAACATTAACAATATGGAGATCATCCAGGCAATCACCGAGGCGGCCGCAGAAGAGAAGTCCCCCGTGATCCTCCAGGTTTCCGCAGGCGCGAGAAAGTATGCGAAGCACGCATACCTGATGGCTCTTGCGAAGGCCGCAGTTGAGGATAGCGGCGTGGATCTCGCGCTCCACCTTGACCACGGTGCAGACTTTGACGTCTGCAAGTCCTGCATCGACGGTGGCTTCACCTCCGTTATGATCGACGGATCGCATCATTCCTTCGAGGACAACATCGCGCTCACGAAGAAGGTCGTTGAGTATGCACACGCACGCGGCGTTGTTGTTGAGGGTGAGCTCGGCGTTCTTGCCGGCGTTGAGGATGATGTGGTTGCAGAGCATTCCTCTTACACGAAGCCCGAGGAGGTTGAGGAGTTCGTAACGAGAACCGGCGTTGACTCTCTCGCTATCTCCATCGGTACCTCCCACGGTGCATATAAGTTCACCGCTAAGCAGTGCACCAGAAACGAGCACGGCGTTCTCGTTCCTCCGCCTCTCAGATTCGATATTCTCGAAGAGGTTGGCAAGAGACTGCCCGGCTTCCCCATCGTTCTGCACGGTGCATCCAGCGTTGCGCACGAGTGCGTTGCCGAGATCAACGCGCTTGGCGGTAAGCTTCCCGATGCCGTTGGTATTCCCGAGGAGCAGCTGAGAAGAGCCGCAAAGATGGCCGTTTGCAAGATCAATATCGACTCCGATATCAGACTTGCTATGACCGCAGGCATCCGCCGCGTATTCGCTGAGAAGCCCGAGGCATTCGACCCCAGAGAGTATCTGAAGGTTGCAAGAGCCGAGGTGAAGAAGATGGTCAGCCACAAGATCGTCAACGTTCTCGGTTCGAAGGGCACGCTGTAATTCATACTTAAAAACAGAAAAAAGAGCGATTCTTGGAAAGCCAAGGATCGCTCTTTTTTGCTGAAGGCTCAGAACCGAAGTGTTTCGGGCTCCTTACCGAAGGCAGAGAATGTGGCAACCGCGTTTTGCATATAGAAAACCTGCGTGTTGCCGTCATTTTCATCGTACATCGTGCGAAGATTCGGATAGGCATCCAGCATTGCCTTTTTCGGTGCAAGCCGATCGTCCTCGATCAGCTCACAGGTAACGCGAAGCCAAGCACCGCCGCAGAAGGCGCAGATCTCGGCCTTGTTGTTTTTTGCAAGCTGATGGCTCGTGGGCTTGATCCTGCCCGTTTGAATGTAAAGCCTTCCCTCAAACTCGTTGACCGTGCCAAAGGGGCGCACGCGGGGCTGATCGCCCTCAACGGTGGCAAGATAATACACCTCTGCTTTTTTCAAAAAATCACAAACGCGTTTCATTTTTTCATTCTCCGTATTTTTCAAGACATTTTTTATATTCGATCGCGGCAAAGATCATCGCCGCAACGCCGTAGCTCCAATTTTTTCCGAGCGGCACCTTCGCATAGCCAAGCTTCGGGAAAATCGGGAGCGGGATCGTCGGCCCGCTGATCTCGGGCATAAAAACGCCCTCCTTGCTCTCCTCGATCGCATTCACGCAGGCCGCAAAGGCCTTCACGGCGGGGGCGAGGAATTTCTCATCCAGATACCCGCACCGAATGCCGTGGAGCCAGCCGGCGCTGATCAGCGCCGTTGCGGAAAGCTCACGGTAGGATTTATATTTCAGAAGCGTTTCAAAGGTTCCATCCTCGCGCATACAGCCAAGGAGCGCCTCGCTCGTTTCCCTGAAAAGCTCGATGATTCCCGGCGCCTCTACGTGATCCTCTCCGATCTGATCGAGGATCATCGGGAATCCGCAGATCACCCAGCCGTTTCCTCGCCCCCAGAAGAGATCACGCCTTGGAAACGCGCGCCTTGCGCGCACCCGGAAGGAATGCGCCCAAAGATGCGTTTTTTCGTCAAACATCATAGAAGCGTATTGCTTCGGCTGGCGGGCGGCAAAAGCCAGAAGCTCCGCGTCCCCGCTCTCCCTCGCATAAAGCGAGGTGAAAACCGAAAACATCATCACGCTGTCGATCCAGACGCTCTTGGGATAAAGCCTTCCCTTCTTACTGCATCCGAGATGATTCAGACAGTCAAGATACAGGCGCGGCTCGTTGCGGATATAATCGAGCACCTTATCGGTGAGCCGCTTGTATTCGGGATTTTTCGTCCTCTTATACATTGCATAGGTGATGAGGCCGGGCGCGGCCGTATCCGATTGATCCACGGCGGGATCCGCCTTTGCCCAGTAGTCGCAATAGTCCGAAAGAAAGCGCGTGTAGCGCTCGCTTCCGTTTTCCTTATCCAGCTCGTCCAGCGCATAGCCGAGGAGCGCCTCGCCCCACATCCATTTCATTTTCGGCTCGGTGGAGGAAACGATAAAATCGGCCAGCCTCCCCACCCGCTGATAATATTCCTCGCAAAATTTCATAAAGCACCTCAGGAAAGCGATTTTTTAAGCGCCGCAAGCTCCTCGGCCTCCTCAGCCGTGAGCGTATCGAGAGCGCCCTCTCTCGAAAGCGCGAGATACTTCTCCACCTGCGCGTTTTTCTCACGCGAGAGCGCATAGCGCCTTGCCATCACAAAGCCGAGCACCATAAAGATAATGCAGGTGAAGGCCATCACGAATTTGATTCCGTTTTGCGCGGCCACGGGCTGAACGGTGAGCGTTTCCTCATATCCCGTAAACTGAAGCACCATCGAGAAAAGGAAGATCACAAGCGCGGAGCTGCTCTTTCTTGCAAAGGTCATCGTGGCGCTGTAGCTACCGCTCTGGCGTTTGCCCGTGAGAAGCTCACCCGCATCCACCGTGTGCGGGAACATAATCCAGCTCGTCAGCTGTGCGCCCGCAAAGCCAAGCGCAACGAAGAAAACGCAGGCATACGCCGCATAAAGGTTCGATCCGAAAATTGCAAAGAAGATCAGCGCAACCACGGAAAGCGGAAGACCAAAGCCGTAGATGCGGTTCACGTCCGTTTTTTTCACAAGTTTGCCAACAAGCGGGAAGGCACAGAGCTGAACGGCAATGAAAATGCCGAGGAAAACGGTCACACTGCCCTTCGGGCTTGTCACATAGGCGGCAAACATCGCAACGCCCGTCGAGAAAACGTCCATACAAAGCGCCTGTCCGAGATACATTCCCACAAGCTGACGGAAGGGGCGATTCTTCAGCGGCGTGACAATATCGGATAAGCAAAAGCTCCGCTTTTCCTCCGAAAGGTCCACTCTCTCACGAACGAAGATCGCGCAAAGGATCACGGGAAGCGCAAAGAGAAGACCGAAGCCAACGCCGACGATCAAATACAGCGCCGTGATGTCGATTTTCCCGCCGTTGTAGGCATCCAGAACGATGGAGGGCAGAAGCGTGCAAACGGCGGCACTCGCCGTGGAAACAACGAGGCGCAAAACGTTTGCGCTGTCGCGCTCCGCGCTGACGCGGCTGATCTCCGCAGAAAGACTGCTGTACGAAACATTGATCATCGTGGAAACCGTGTTATAAAGCAGATAGGTCGCCGCGCAGTAAACGAATTTCCAGCCCTCACTCATTCCGCGCACGGGAAGGAAAATCAGCGCAAAAGCGACGGCAAGAAGGCATCCTCCCGCAAGGATATAGGGACGGCGGCGGCCCATTTTCGTTCTCGTATTGTCGCTGAGAACACCCATCAAGGGATCGCTGATCGCATCAAAGATCTCGGAGATCAGCGTCACGATGCCCGCCAGCGCAGGCGCAAGTCCTATGATGTTCGTCAGAAAAAAGAAATAGAGAACGCCGATCAGCGCCTGACCGCCGCCACCGTAAAAATCGGCAAAGGCAAAAAAGCCGCGCTCTCCCTTTCGCATTGTTTTCACCGTATTCTTTTCCATAGCATTTAATTCCTTTCATTTTGTGCCGCCTCGATCTCCCGAAGCGCCGCAAGGCTTTTCTCAATATCGCGGTAGGGATCCCTTGAATTCTGCTCGATCACAAGGTAGCAATCCCGATCGGCAACCGCCGAAAGCACGGCGGAAAAATCGATCACGCCGTCTCCGATTGCCCCGTCGTGGCAAAGCACGCGAAGACCTCGCTTTTTCAGGGTAAGATCGCGAAGATGCACGCCGATCAGCCGATCCCCAAAGGCCGCAATCTGCTTTTCGGGCGGGATGCCGCTCCTTGCCGCCCAATAGGTGTCGTGCACAAACTTGATCTTTTTCGTGCGCGAAAGGAGCACATCCATTCTCCGCTCTCCGCCGGGAAGGCGGATATATTCCCAATTGTGGTGATGGTATGCAAGGGTGATTCCCTCTTTTTCATAGATCTCCGCCATAGCATCCAGCGAGTCAACGAAGCGATAAAAGCGCTCCTCGCCGCCGAGAATGCAATCAAAGGGAAGCATCGAGATCACGGCACGGCGGCACCCCACCGTGTGGCAAAAATCAATCACGCCCTGCGCATCCCCGAAAATATATTTCGGCTTCACCTGAATCGAGGCGATCTCAAGCCCCGTCTGCTCGCAAATCGCCTTCAGCGCGGCCGCATTTTCCTTGGTGAAATCGATCCGCGCCACCTCAAGGCTCGAAATACCGAGCGAGGCCAGAGGAAGATACGCCTCAGAAAGCCCCTTTTTTTGCGCCTTGCGCACCGTGAAGGTCTGAACACCGTATTTCATCATTCGTATACTCTCGTTCCTTCCCCGTAATTCAAAACGAGCGTTTTTCCGCCGAAGGAAAACTCCATCACCTCGGCACCTCTCTCAATCTTCTCTTCCACATATGCACACTCATATCTCGCATAATCCGTATCCACGAGAGCCCCGTTCAGCTTGAAATACTCACTATACTTTACATCAAAGCTCTTTTCGCCGCTCTTATAGGAAACGGTCATATCCTCAAACTCGCATTCGTTTGCAAGCATATCGGCAACGAAGTCTGCAAAGGAGCCATTGTCCGCAGAGCCAAGCTCGGTGATCCAGGCATGGCTTTCCCCGCCCTCGAAAATCAGATCGTAGCGCAGATCGCCGCTTGCCTCGATCAGCTCCCTGACGCTTTCCTTGATCTTATCGAGATCGGTGGCAAGCGCATCGGACGTCACGCTCTCCATATCATTTTTGAAGGCAAGACTTCCCTCTGTGTCCGAGAGCGCACGAAGCATAATATAGCTCTCGCCCTTGCGGCCGAAGATATATCCCTCATCCATATGCTCCGTGATCACCTCATCGAAGAGGCCAACGGGGAAATAGGCGTGCGTATAGCCAACGGTGTGCGGCTCGAGAAGCCCCGCCTTATCGGGAATGGTGTAGATCGAAATATTGATGTTTTCATCCTGAACGGAATAGGGCAAGCGGCCGTAGCCAACCCAATACTGTCCGCGCGTGCTGTTTCGCATCGGCTGTGCCGTATAAATCGAAAGATCTCCCGCAAGTGTCACCAGATGCACCTGATGCTGATCCGCATAATCTCCCGCGAAATAAGCCTGCGAGGTGCTCATAGAGTAATAGGGCGTCTGATAGGTATAAACGCTCGCTCTCTGAATTGCCTTGCCGTTGGTTGCGGGATTCAGAAGGCGCGAGGCGATACCAAGCGCGCGCGTCAGCGTCAGCGGCCAGAGGTTGACGAGCTTGAAGTCATTCAGAAATTCGTTGGAAAACAGCTTGTTTTTGCCGAGGTATTCGATCGAATTATCGATCACCTCCTCGTTGGAGAAGGCCTCCATTCCCATCTGCATCATAATCTGGGCCACATCCTGACCGATCAGCCCCTTCTGCGCAAGCTCCTCGATCGTCAGTCCGTTCGAGGTCTTGACGGTCTGCTTTTTTGAGGTATCGTTGAAGATCTCGCGTATCACCTCGGGAAGCTCATAGATCGGCGCGCCGTTCACCCGCGCCTCGTACATTCTGCAAAAGCAAACGAAGAAGCGGTTGCTCACGGTTTTATAGTCCTCGCCATTTTCAAGAACGAGATTGATATAAGGGCGAAGGCGATTGCCCGTGTCGTCGCTCGACTTATTGTCCATATACATTCTTCCGCTGGCGGACATAAAGGCATATTGCGTGTTTCCGTCGGCATCCGTGTATTTATAGGACTGCATCGCGATGTCAATGAAGATCAGATCCATCACGATCTTCATTCGGTTCACCATCGGAGCGTCCTCCGCTCTTGCAAACTGTATAAAGTTTGCCATCGGCGCGATATCCTCGGGATAATAGTTGTTGGAATAGTATTCGTTGAAGCCGTAATAATATCTCTGATACATCCAGGCCTCGATGCGCTCCTTCGCCATCGCAATGTGCGCATTTCCGTCCTTGCCGTCCGCAAAGGTGGCCTCGGGCCACTCGCATCCCGCAAGATATTCCGTCACAGCAAAGAGGATCTGATGGTTTTCGCTCCAATGGCACATGCTGTCTGCCCTGCCGTCGTATTGATCCATCCAATACTTGAAGCCCGTCAGGCATTTCTTGATCTCTGCCTTGTTTTCCTCCGCCAGACGGTGCTCGTTTTCAAGATAAAAACGAATCATTCCGCAGGCCGTGAAATCCGCGCAGTCCTCTCGGATATCGATGCGCTCGATCGCGCCCTCAAGATTTGCGGAAACCAAAGCCGCATCCTCAAAATAAGAATCGTCCAAAAACTCGGATTGATAGAGCATCTCCGTAAGCTTTCCGTCTCCACCCTTCGTCGTTTCCGCCGCAAAGGCCTTCACGAAAAGCATATTGTAGCCAAACTGCGCAAGCACGCTGACAAGCAAAGCGCCCACGAGCCCAAGGGCAATCAGCACCACGGTTTTTCTCATATTCCTTCTCCTTTTTCCGTTCGCTCCTAAAGGAGCGATCCCATAAGGATAGTATAACATAACTTTCGCTCTTTTTCAACATTTTTCTTTCCGCGTTCAAAAAAGCCGAGCCATTGAAAATACAAAACCCGGCCGTAGCATAAAGCCGCGACCGGGAATTTTTTATCTTCATTTTATATTTAGGGAACAAATTATCCCTCGTAGGCCTCGATTGCGGCGAGAAGGCGCTCTCTCAGCATCTGCGGATCGCAGTTTCCGCGCAGAGCCTTCATACAACGGCCGAGGATCGGCATCAAAGCCTTTTCCTTGCCGCCCTTATAGTCGAGCACGTCCTTGGGGCAAGCGGCGATCGCCTCGGCGATTGTTTTGTCCAGAAGGCCGGTATCGTTGGAGATAATGAAGCCGTTTTCCTTCGCATATGCCTCGGGAGCGATCGAAGGATCGTCGAACATAGCGGCGAGGATCTTCTTGGCGTTGGCGCGGCCAACCGTTCCCTCGGAAACCAAGCGGATCAGAGCGCCGAGTGCCGAGCCGGAAAGCGCGAGCATATCATAGGTCATCTGGCGGGAATTGAGCAAGCTCATCACGTCGGAAAGGATCCAGTTTGCGGCATCCTTGGCGCTTGCGCCTGCCTTCACGGCATCCTCGAAGCACTCGCAGAGCGCGATCGACTTCGTGATCTGGCCGGCATCGTATTCGCCGAGGCCGTATTCGCTCACATATTTTTCAAACTTCACCTCGGGGAATTCGGGGAGAGATTCGCTGATGGAATCAAACCACGCATCGTCGATCACAACGGGCATCACGTTGGGATCGGGGAAATAGCGGTAATCGCCTGCGGTTTCCTTGGTGCGCATCGCATAGCTCTTGCCCTTGATATCATCCCAGCGGCGGGTTTCCTGCACGAGAACCTCGGTGCCGTTTTCCAGCGCATCGATATGTCTTGCCGTTTCGTATTCGATGGCGCGCTTGATGGCCTCGATGGAGTTCATATTCTTCATTTCGGTACGAACGCCGTACTTTTCGCTCCCCTCGGGTCTGACGGAAAGGTTCACGTCGCAGCGCATCGTTCCGTGCGCCATCTCGCATTCCGCAACCTTTGCAAAGCGAAGCAGAGACTTCAGTCTATCCAGATAAACCTCAACCTCCTCAGCGCTCGAAAGATCGGGCTGGCTGACGATCTCGATCAGCGGCACGCTCGTGCGGTTGAAGTCCACGTGCGTGGTGTCCTCCATAATGTCGTGCACAAGCTTGCCCGCATCCTCCTCCATATGGATCTGCTTGATGCGGATGCTCTTTTTGCCCTTGGAGGTCTCGATATCCACAAGGCCGTTGACGGCAACGGGAGCGAACCACTGCGTCGTCTGATAGGCGGCGGGAAGATCGGGATAATAGTAGCTCTTCTTATCAAAGGTGGTCACGCGGTTGATATGGCAGTTCAGCATAAGACCTGCCTTCATACCGTAGTCCACAACTCTTTTATTCACGATGGGGAGCATACCCGGCATACCGCAGCAAGCGGGGCAAACGTGGGTATTCGGCTCTGCACCGTAGGAATGGGCGGAGCAGGAGCAGAAGATCTTGGACTTGGTTGCAAGCTCCACGTGCACCTCAAGTCCGATGACGGTCTCGTATTTCATTTATTTCTCCTCCCCCTCAATCATTTTTGCAAGAGAGATCAGCGTTCCCTCGGAGAAGGCCGCGCCGACGAGCATTGCACCGCGCACAACAACGGAGGGTGCGCCCGAAATGCTTGCGGGTGCCGTGTAAAGGTTTTCTGCAAAGCAGGCCTCTGCCGCCGTCTCGTCCGCCTTATAGGCAAGCGCCGAGGTTGCAGGCATCAGGATCGCATCATACTGCGAGAAAATCTCGGCAAGCGCCGAAACGATCACGCGTCTGACACGGAGCGCCTTATCGTAAACCTTCATATAATTCTCGGTGGAAAGCGTATCCGATCCGTAGAGAATCGTCTTTTTCAGCAGATCACCGAAGGCCTCGGTGCGCGAATTGGTGTAAAGTCCGTCAATGCCCGAAAATTCCTTGGCACGGTAGCCGTATTTCACGCCGTCATAGCGGGAAACGTTGTTGCATACCTCTGCGCTCATCAGGATATTCCAGGCGGCGCGCGCCGAAAGAAGCACGGATTTCTCCCCGCGCTCCACCAAAACGCCCTTCGCGGAAAGTGCCGCGGCGGCCGCCTCGATTTTTTCCTTCACATCGCCGTTTGCCGTTTCAAGCATATCGCAAAGAAGCAAAACCTTCTTCGCCTCGCCGCATTTAAGTGCGGATTTGCATTCCTCGTCCGAAAGGCTGGTGCCGTCCTTATCGTCGTGCCCCGCAATCGCGGAAAGCAGAGCAAGGCAGGCCTCCGCCGTCTTCGCCGTGATGCCAACGCATTCGCCCGAGCAAGCCGCAGGCACGGTGCCGTAGCGGGAAACCGTTCCGTAGGTCGGCTTCAGGTTGACAAGGCCGCTCTGCGCCGCCGCACGGCGGGGTGCGCCGTTCACATCGAGGGAAAGCGCCGCCTCGGCCTCACCGCAAAGAACGATCTCTGCGGCGGCATTCACAAGCGCGCCATCCTTCACGAGCGCGCCGTTATAAGCGCTCTCACCAACAAGGTCAATGCCGAATTCGCCAACGGCGGCCTTGCCCGAAACGCAGTAGCCTGCCGCGCCGAGTCTCGTTACGACCTCAGCATCAAAAAGGCTCGTGTAGCCCTCCAGCATTTTCGATCCTGCGGTGGTGGGCATCGCCGTGGTCAGAATCATATCGTCGAGCACGACGGGGCGCGCCGCACTCTCGCATTTTGCATTATAAAGCTTCATTCGCTTGCCTCCTTATTCCACCACGCGGGGAACGCACCAATAGCCCTCGTCGGTCTCGGGTGCGCCGCGCTGAAGATCCTCGCGGGCAAAGGGTTGCGAAACGCAGTCCTCACGCACGACGGTCAGAATCGGCATAACGTGAACCATTCTCTCCACCTCGTCGGTCTCGATTCGAGAAAGGCATTGTGCATCCTTCTCTCTCTCGCTAAAGAAGAGGAGCACGGAATCCTTCTGTTCTTCCGTGAGGCTCAGCTGGTTGAGCAGCGAAAGCCTTCTCAAAACTTCTCTATCCATAAATTTATCCTTCTTTTTGGTCTTATGCAAAGTATGGTTGTCGTTTTTTTAAGAAAATCAGTCTCTCACCTTGATGTGAACCTCGCGCAGCTGCTGCTCGGTAACCTCGCCGGGAGCACCCATCATAAGGTCCTGTGCATTTCCGTTCAAGGGGAATGCGATAACATCGCGGATGGTTTCCTCCTCTGCGATCAGCATGATCATACGGTCAACGCCGGGGGCCATACCTGCGTGAGGCGGAGCGCCGAAGGAGAATGCATTGTAAAGCGCGCCGAACTTCGCCTTGAGGTCCTCCTCGCCGTAGCCTGCGATCTCAAATGCCTTTCTCATAATCTCGGGGTTATGGTTACGCACGGCACCCGAGGAAAGCTCAACGCCGTTGCAGACGATGTCATACTGATAAGCAAAGATCTCCAGAGGATCCTTATTCAGCAGAGCATCCATACCGCCCTGCGGCATCGAGAATGGGTTATGCGTGAAGTCCACCTTGCCCGTCTCGGGATTCAGCTCGTACATCGGGAAATCCACGATGAAGCAGAATTCAAAGGAATCGTTCTTGATCAGTCCAAGCTCAGAAGCAATCCAGGTACGCATTTCGCCCGCAAGCTTATTGATTACGGAGGCCGCGTCCGAAATGAAGAAGAGCGAATCGCCCTCCTTGATGCCGCAAAGCGCAACGAGCTCTGCCTTCTGCTCCTCGGTGAGGAACTTGGCGATGGGGCCCTTGAACTCGCCCTCCTCCAGCGTGATATATCCGCATCCGAACTTCATTCCGATGCTTCTGGAATATGCGTCGATCGCCTTCTCAAAGGCCTTCTTTCCGTCGCCCTCTCCGTCCTTCTTCACAAGGTAGTTGGCAACGATACCGCGAACGAGCTTATTCTTGAAGGGAATGGTTCTGCCGTTGATGGTCAGAAACTCGTGCTTTGCGAAGAAGTCCGTCAGATCCTGAATGAGAAGGGGGTTGCGAAGGTCGGGCTTATCCGATCCGTACTTCAGCATCGAATCCGCAAAAGTGATGCGGCGGAAGGGAGGCTTGGAAACCTTCTTATCCGAAAACTTGGTGAAGGTATTGTAAACGACCTGCTCGGCAACGGCGAAAACATCCTCCTGCGTTGCAAAGGCCATTTCAAAGTCGAGCTGATAGAATTCTCCGGGCGAGCGATCCTGTCTTGCATCCTCATCGCGGAAGCAGGGAGCGATCTGGAAATAGCGGTCAAAGCCCGAGGTCATCAGCAGCTGCTTGAACTGCTGGGGAGCCTGTGGCAGAGCATAGAACTTGCCCTTATGCTTTCTCGAGGGAACGAGATAGTCACGCGCGCCCTCGGGAGAGGATGCGGTGAGAATGGGCGTCTGAATCTCGAGGAAGCCGAGAGATTCCATCTGCGAGCGAAGATAGGAAAGGATCTTCGAGCGAAGCACGATATTGTTATGGATCTTGCGGTTTCTGAGGTCGAGATAGCGATACTTCAGTCTGACCTCTTCTCTGGTCTGCGTGGAAGCCTCGATTTCAAAGGGAAGGCCGAGCTTCGCAGGGCCGAGCACCTCGACCTTATCCGCGCGCACCTCAACGAGTCCCGTTTCAAGCTTGGCATTCACGGTCTCCTCGTCTCTTTTCGTAACGGTTCCCTCAATGAGAACCACGGTCTCCTTCGGCATTCCCGCGATCATCGCATCGTCCGAGAGAACGATCTGCGTCACGCCATAGTGATCGCGCAGGTCAACGAAGAGAACGCCGCCGTGATCGCGCACGGTGCCGATCCAGCCGCAAAGCGTCACGCGCTCGCCGATATGGCTCTCGCGCAGCTCATTACAGGTATGAGTTCTTAACATAACAAATCCTCCGATATATATCCAAATTTTATTTTAACCAAAAAACAAGGGGGGCAACGCGAAAAAAGAAAAAACCCTCCGCCCCTATGGGACGAAAGGCAAATGCTTCCGCGATACCACCCAAATTGAGCGCCGAGGCGCCCCACTTCATTCACATCGTTACGCGATGACCGTGCGGTTCTAATCACCCGAAAAAGGGCTTTCTTCCGCAAGCTCCGAAGCGTTTTTCCCGCAAGTCCCATTGCCGCCTTCCACCCTCCGCGGCTCTCTGCAAATGCTTCTTTGCGGTACTCTCTTCATCACAGCCTTCATATTTTCACGCATATATAATAGCACACATATTTTATTTTGTCAAGAAAAATTTTTCGCCCGCCTCCGATTTTTCAAAAAACGAAAAAAAGCGAGCGCTCCGCTTCCCCCAAAAAGGAAAGCGGAGCGCCGAAAAAATCAAGCCTGCTCCTTGGGCTTCTTCTTATAGCGAAGGGAGCAGATGTCGTCGCCCTTTGCGATGCACTTGGGAAGCTCAAGAATGCTTCCGTAGCATTCGCCGATGCCGTGGTCGCCGCACATTGCAATATCGCAAAGCATAGCGATCTCCTCATCCGAGCAGCCGGCCTTCTGCCAAGCCTTCACGAGAGGGCAATAATGGAAATCGATGGAAAGCAGATCGTCCGTCGATTCGAGGATCTTCATTTCAAAAACGAACTGCGCCGCCTTGGAAAAGAGGGTCTTGCGAAGGCCCTTTAAGCTATCGGTCTTTCCCTTCTGCACGAGCTCTGCGCCGTGCGTGAGTCCGCAGCGCTTCACGGCGTCGGATGCGAAATCCTTGGGATCAAGGCCTCTCTTCTTCGCCTCGTCGCAAAGCAGATAAAGCCAATAGGCTCTGTGCTCCAGCTGCGCGCGGATGGCCTGCAAGAGGCCGTTTTTGTACTTCGGTTCGTTCTTCACAATGCTCATAATGTATCTCCTTAAAATTAAATAATTCAAAAAATCGGCGCGCCTTGCCTTATTTCAGAATCCTGCTTATAATGAAAAGCTGCCACCGCTTCGGCAAAAGATTCAAAAGCAAAAGCAAGGGATTGCGGTTGATCGCGTATGCAAAGCGCGGTCTTCGCGCAGAAAGGATTTTCTCTGCCTTTTTTGCAAGCCGCTCGGGCGCAATGCTTCTTGCCTCCACGCTTGCAACCACGCGGCGGAAGCGATCGGCATTCGGCGAAAAGCGCTCCGTTTTCTCGCAAAAGCGATCCAGCGCATCCGTGGAAACGCCGAGCATCCCCGTTGCCACCGCACCGGCGCGAAGCACCGAAACGCGGATACCCAAAAGCTGAAGCTCCATCGCAAGCGAATAGGCGTATTTGTCCAAGGCCGCCTTCGTCACGGCGTAAATACCCGTGAAGGGGAGCGGATCCAAGGGAGCAAGCTCGCTCGTTGTGATCAGAATGCGGCTGTTTTCCGAAAGCAGAGGAAGAAAAATTTTATTCACGAGAAACGCACCGCGGAAATTAATATCAAAAATGCGATCAAAATCCTCCGTCAGCATCTCGGCAAGCGAGTCCAGCATATAGATCCCCGCAAAATGCAAAATCGCATCCAGCCGCTCCGTCCTCTCCCGCACGGCGGCAAGCGCCGCAAAAAGGCTCTCCTCGCTCGTCACGTCCGCCTCGATCGGAAAAAGGCCCTCCTTCGGCTTCCCGATCCTGCGATCCAGCGCAAAAACCGTGTATCCCTTTTCCAAAAAAAGATCCGTTGCGGCGCGCCCCATACCTCCGAAGGCACCCGTGATCAAAATCGTCCTCATTCCATCCTCACTGTCGTTTTTGTAAACATATTTTTGCTTTTTTCTTCTTTTACGCAAATATCTCTATCATTCTATATCAATAGTATAATAGCAAGCGCGAAAAAAGTCAAGAGCGGGTTTTATTTAAAGGAATCCTCCACCCCGTGGATCCCGTTTTCATCGATCCAGAGAGAAAGATCCCGAAGCTCGCATTGCTTATAGGCCGAGCGGGTGCCGTGCTTTTCGCTATCGCAAAGCAAAACGCGGTTCTTCGCATTTCTGAGCACCGCCTCGCGCACCAGCACCTCCTCGCGGGAAAGATCGGAAACGGTGCCGTCCTCCGAGAGCGAGGCCGCAGAGAAGAAGAGCCAATCGGCGCGCACGCGCTCAAAGGCCGCCGCCGCATCGCCGCCGATCAGGCAGGTGCGGTTTTCGGGGCAAAGCAGGCCGCCGCTCCCGTAAACCTTCAAGGGGCTGTCCGCAAGAAGAGAAAGAATGCGCACGTTGTTCGTCACCACCGTCAGACTGCGGTTTTCCGCAAGCTCGGCGGCAAGATAGAAGGCGCTGGAGGACTGGTCAAGAAAGATAATATCCCCGTTTTTGACGAGCCCCTTCGCAAAATGCGCCATCGCGCGCTTTGCCTCCACATTGCGTCCGCCGCGCGCGGAAAATTCAAGGCCGCCCGCAGGGTGCAAAAGCCGCTCCGCACCGCCGTGGCTGCGCAGAATCAAGCCCCGCTCTCCAAGCGCGCGCAAATCGCGCCGAATGCTGGATTCGCTGGCAAAAAGCGCATCGCATAGCTCCCGCACCTTTGCAAATCCGCCCTTCTCTTCAATGAGGCGCAGAATTTCGCGCTCTCTTTCGTTTTTCAGCATCTTTCCTCCTGATCATTTTTGACCGAATCTATCACGGAATATGACCGTTTTTCGTTTTGCATCCGTTTTCGGAACAAAAGATTGACTTTTTCTGACGGATTTATTATAATAGCATTGAAAGAATTTGTCAATACCGAGGAGATATTTTATGGATATCAATGCAATGCTTTCCGGGGTTCGCTGTGCTTGCGGCGAATACCACGAGTGTGCCATCAAGGCCGTTTATATCGAGGAGGGCGCCATCTCTCGCCTCACCTCGCTTTGCGCCCCCTATGCGCGCATCCTTTTGGTGGCGGATGAAAACACCTATGCCGCCGCGGGCGAAAAAACCGAGGCCGCCATTGGCGAAAGGATCAAAACGCGCGTGATCTTCGGCAAAGAGATTCTGATTCCGGACGAGCGCGCGATCGCGGCCGTGGAGGAAAAGCGCGGAGATGCGGATCTCATCGTCGGCATCGGCTCAGGCGTGATCCAGGATCTTTGCAAGTATGTTTCCAAAACCTCCTCCGTTCCCTATATGGTGGTCGCCACCGCCCCCTCGATGGACGGATACGCCTCTACGGGTGCGGCAATGATCCTCGGCGGAATGAAGGAAACCGTTTCCGCAGGCTTGCCGCGCGCCATCGTTGCCGATATCGAGGTTTTGAAAAACGCACCGATGGAAATGCTCAAGGCAGGCTTTGGCGACATTATCGGAAAATATAGCGCCCTCTGCGATTGGAAGCTTTCCGAAGCCGTGAACGGCGAAAAGCTCTGCCCCTATATCTATGACACCACCTATGAAATGATCGAGCGCGTAAAAAGCATGGCAGACGGCATCGTCAGCCGTAACGGCGAAAGCGTTGCCGCCCTTTTTGAGGCGCTGACCGTCGTCGGCATTATGATGAGCTTTGCGGGGAATTCCCGCCCCGCCTCGGGAAGTGAGCATCACCTCTCGCATTTCTTCGAAATCTCGGGCATCGTGAAGGGCAAGCCCTATCTTTCGCACGGTATCGATGTTGCCTATTCGACCGTGATCACCGCGCGCATCCGCGAAAGGCTCGTCTGCACCCCCTTCCCCGCCCGCCTTTTCCGCGAGGACGCAGAGCAAACGGCGAAAAAGCTCGCCGCCGCATACGGCGAGGAGGTTGCCAATGGCTGCATCGCCCTGCAAAAAAAGGTCGGCGCCTATGCCCGTGACCTCACCCCTGTCTACCTTGAAAAGGAAAAGCAGATCAAGGCCATCCTCTCGGAATCTCCGAGCGGTGCCGAGATCGAAAAAATTCTCGCCGCCGTGAATCTGCAAACGAAGGATTTCTTCGATTTTTACGGTGCAAAGCGGATCACCGAGGCCGTGCGCTATGCGAAGGACCTCAAGGATAGATACACCGTGCTCTGGCTCTATTACGATCTCTTTGGAGAGGAAAAAATCAATGCAGATATGGAAATATAAGCACGCCATCGGCGTTGCGGCGCATCGCGGTGATAGCTATAATTTTTATGAAAACACGATGCCCGCATTTCTTGCCGCCGAGGCGGCGGGCGCGGATATGATCGAAACCGACGTGCGCCTCACGAAGGATCTCGTTCCCGTTTTGATCCACGATGCCGACGTGAAGCGAACGACGAACGGCACGGGCCTCGTTTCGGAAATGACTTATGAGGAGCTTGCGCTTCTCAATGCCGGCGATGAGAAAAATCCGGCCAAAATCCCGCTTTTTGAGCAGTTTCTCGCCTGGGTATGCAAAACCGAGCTCACCGTGAATATCGAGCTGAAGGAATACCATGCTTCTGCAAACGAGGAGCGCAGTCTTCTCTGCCTCGAAAGGGTGATCGATCTCGTCGAGCGCTACGGTATGGGGGATCGCATCCTGATCAATAGCTTTGATGCCTACGTTCTCGAGGCCTGCTACAAAAAATGGGGCACGCGCTATAAGCTCCACGGCTTCTATCCTTATTCCATTATGAGCAATATGGAAAAAACGAGCGTTGACCCGGCTGAATACCTTTTTTGCGCCTGCATTTTCGATACGAAAAACAAATCGCTCTATCAGGCACTTGAAAAAATGGGGATCGAGCCCTGGATCGGCGCATCGGTTACGCAGAGCTCTCTGCTCAAAATAGCAATGGAAAACGGCGCAAGGCTTATCACAACGAACCACCCCGCCGACGTTATCAAAAAGCTGAAGGGAGAAAACGAATAAAATGGAAGCAAAAGACATCAAGCTCATCGCTATGGATTTAGACGGAACGCTCACCCAGCATAAGGAGGCTCTCACGCCCGAGCACCGCGCCGTTTTGGATGCGCTTGCAAAAAAATACAAGCTTCTGATGGTTGGCGCAGGGCAGGTGCGCCGCATCTTCAATCAGCTGAATCACTATCCAATCGACATTATTGGAAACTACGGTTTACAATATGCCGTTTATGACAAGAAAACGAAAGACATCCGCACCGTGGAGGACATCTCTCTTCCGCAGGGCGATCGCGCATCGATCGAGGCACGCGTCAACCTCCTTCGCGAAAAGCACGGCTTCACCGCCTTCAAGGGCGAGAGCGTGGAATACCATCCCTCGGGCTGCATAACCTTCGCGATTCTCGGCACAAAGGCCGACCAAGCGGACAAGCTCGCCTTTGATCCCGACCGCAAAAAGCGCCGCGCCTTCTATGCCGAGGTGAAGGCGCTCTTCCCCGAATATCGCGTTTTCATCGGCGGCTCCTCCTCCTTCGATATGGCCCCCGCGCCCTACGATAAGCGCCACGCACTCGCAAAATATTGCGAGGAGCAGGGCATCCTGCCGCACGAGGTGCTCTTCATCGGCGACGACTACGGCGAGGGTGGAAATGATGAATCCGTTTATCTCTCAAATTTCGGCTTCCTCAAAATCGATAACTACCGCGACTTCCCCGCCCTGACGAAATTTTTGCTGGATTAAAAAATCCCCCGAGGATCCTTATGGGTCTTCGGGGCTTATTTTTTGAGACGCTTTTTGCATTATTTTTCCATTTCTTCCTTTTTCTTTACCAAGGCTCTTGACCTTCGCGCACGGATATGCTACAATGAGGTATATCTAATAACGCGCGTGTGCGCGAAAATTTATGAGGTGAAACATATGAACTGCGACCGTTTGTTTGAAGAGCTTGAAAAAATGCTCCCCGAGTATCTGGATATTCTGGAGAAGGCTTGCCTTCTGGAAAGCCCGACGGCGGATAAGGCCGGCGTGGATTCCGTTGGCTATTATCTTTCGGACATTGCCAAGGCAAAGGGCTTCGGCGTTGAGGTATTTCCCCAGCCCGTTTCCGGTGACGTGATCGGAATCCTGATGAATCAGGACGTCAAGACAAAGCAGCTCGTTTATTCCGGACATACCGATACCGTGCATCCCAAGGGTCTCTTCCCCGCCCCCGTCATTCGCAGAGAGGGTGACCGTATGTTCGGCCCCGGAACGCTGGACTGCAAGGGCGGCGTTGTTGCGGCCCTGATGGCAATGGATGCATTGAAGCGCCTCGGCTATAAGAAGCGCCCCTTGGCGCTCTGGCTGGTGCCCGACGAGGAGACCAGCTCCCTGCAGAGCAACAAAGCAACCATCAACTACATCGTGGAGCGCGCCAAGGGCGCCGTTGCATTCCTGAATCTTGAGGGAGGCTCCAGAGGCAAGGCGGTTGTTTCCCGCAAGGGTATTCTCCGCTATGAGCTGACGGTGCACGGCATCGCCGGCCATTCCTCCACCTGCTATGAGCATGCAAACGCCGTCACCGAAGCGGCGCACAAGATCATCGAGCTTGAAAAGATGAAGGACAAGGAAGGTCTGACCTGCAACTGCGGCGTCATCCGCGGCGGCACCGTGGCAAACAGCGTTGCGGCAGAATGCGTTTTCCGCGCCGACATCCGCTTTGCAACGATGGCCGAGAAGGAAGAGGCCGCAGGGATCGTCAAGAAGGTAGCCGAAACCGTTTACGTTCCCGGCTGCACCTGCGACGTGGCTGAGGTAAGCTTCCGTCCTCCGATGGAGGGAACCAAGGAAAACTATGCCCTCCTCGATAAGATCAATAAGATCAGCGAGGCCGTTGGCCTTCCCGTTATGGAAGCAAAGCGCGCACTCGGCGGATCGGATGCCGCATATTCGACGATTGCAGGCATTCCGACGCTGGATAGCATCGGCTATAACGGCGATTATTGTCATTCCGTGAAGGAATATGTCAATATGTCGAGCATTCTGGAGGCCGCAAAGTATTTTGCCGCCACCGCGGAGTATATTGAGGACTAAGGAAAATGACCGTCAAGGAAAAGCTTTCGCTGGATAAAGACGGCCTTCTTGCTCACGGGCCGATCAATATCGTGGTTTTGGGAGATAGCGTTACCCACGCGTTCTTTAACGGCTATCGGGATTACGACGCCGTTTACTGGGCACGCCTGAAGAAAATGATCTACGCCGTGCAGGACTACACACCCATCAACGTGATCTGCGCCGCCGTTGGCGGAACGACGGCGAAGGACGCACTGCCGCGCCTCGAGCGCGACGTGCTCTGCCATCAGCCCGATCTCGTGATCGTTTGCTTCGGGCTGAACGATATCAACGGCACGCTCGAGGAATACCTCTCCTCTCTTGGCGAGATTTTTGAAAAATGCAAAAGAACCGGCGCAGAGGTGATTTTTCTGACGCCGAATATGCTGAATACCTCCGTGGAGGAAGGAACGCCGGAGATCTATTTTGAATATGCGCACAAAACTGCCGAAATGCAAAACAACGGAAAAATGGACACTTATATTTACAATGCAGTAGATCTTGCAAAGGATAACGGCGTGAAGGTTTGCGATTGCTATTCCGAATGGAAGAAGCTTTCCGAGAGCCAAAACATCACCTTCCTTCTCTCCAACCGCATCAACCATCCAACCGAAGAAATGCACGCGCTCTTTGCCGATAAGCTCTACGAGATCATCATGGCAGGAAACGATGTGAAAACCAAAGACGAAAACGGAATGTTCAAGGGATAATTTTATGAAAGAAAAACGCCAATACGATATTGCCGCCTATATCTGGCCCTCTTATACGGGCAAGGAGCTTCGCTCCCGCATTTTCTGGCCGAATGGGATCGGAGAATGGCAAACCGTGCAAAGAATGCACGAAAAGGAAAACGGTACCTACCGCTGGGAAAGAAAGCCCCTTTGGGGCTATGTGGACGAGGCAGATCCGAAGGAAATGCACCGCCAGATCGAAGAAGCAACGGCGCACGGCGTCAATACCTTCATATACGATTGGTATTGGTATGACGACCGTCCCTTCCTCGAGCAATGCTTAAACGATGGCTTCCTCGGCGCAGACAACTGCGAAAAAATGAAGTTCTATCTGATGTGGGCCAACCACGATGCGAATTACACCTGGGATTATCGCACCTCCGACCTCCCGGACACCACCGTCTGGCGCGGCTCCGTCACCAAGGCGCAGCTGGAAGCGATCGGGGATCGCTGGATCGAGAAATATTTCTCGAAGAAAAACTATTACCGCATCGACGGCAAGCCCGTGCTCGCCATTTACGATATCGCGAATCTTATCAACGGCCTCGGCGGCATTGAAAGCACCGCGGCGGCGCTTTCCTCTCTGAAGCAGAAGGCAGCCGCAAGGGGGCTTGGCGGCGTTCACCTCCAGCTGATCAAATGGGGCGATGCCCCCGTGAATCTCTCCGGCGTGGACGGCGGCGCCATCTCCGTCACCCCCGCGCTTGTGAAAACGCTCGGCTTTGATTCTTTGACGCATTATCAGATCGTGCATTTTACGGATGTTTGCCGCGACTATACCGAGATCATTCCCGATATGGTGAAGGAATGGAAAAAAACGGCCGAGCGCTTCGGCGTTCCCTATTTTCCCCACGTCTCCATCGGCTGGGATAATAACCCGCGCTTTCAGTCCTTCCATCCCGACATCGTGACGAACAACACGCCCGAGAACTTCAAGAAGGCGCTCCTTCTTGCCAAGAGCTTCTGCGACGAAAATTGCATCACCCCCCTCGTCACCGTCAACAGCTGGAACGAGTGGACGGAAACGAGCTACCTTGAGCCCGACGATGTAAATGGCTACGGCTATCTCGAAGCGATCAAAGAGGTTTTTAAAAATTAAATATTCACCCTTTGGGACTGCCTCACGCCGGCGCGCAGGGGCAGTCCTTTTTTCTGAAAAAAGCCTTGACAAATCCCCCTCTTTATAGTATGATATAGGTGTTCAAGTTACGGAGGCATAGCTCAGTTGGTTAGAGTACTTGCTTGACATGCAAGGGGTCAGTGGTTCGAGCCCACTTGTCTCCACCAAAAAAACGACTTCTTCGGAAGTCGTTTTTTTATCCAAGCCCGCAGGGCTTGGTATGGAATCAACGCGCCTCGCGCGTTGTATGGAACCCCGACGCAGTCGCGCATAGCATTGCGCGAAGCGCGTATAGAATAAAGCTCCTGCGGCTTGATGCCATCCACGCCTTCGCGCGATTTAAAAAAATCATTGCCCTTCCTTCCAAAACTATCAAGCAATGCCTTGAAAAATGCATAACTTTATGATATAATAATAAATCGTGAAAAGCCGTTTTCATTCGGCCCTCATCCATTTCAAAAAAATTAAGCGATCGGAGACAAATTTTATGGAACCCATTGAAATCGCAGGACAAATCATCAGCATTTTCGCTATGGCCTGCAACATTCTTTCCTATCAGCAGAAAAAGCAAAGCCACCTCGTTGCCTGCCAGTTGTTTGGCGGCGCGCTCTTCACCGTCAGCTTCTTTTTTCTTGGCGCAACCGTTGGCGGACTTTTAAATCTCGTGGCCACCATTCGCGCGATCATCTTCCTCTTCCCTGAAAAAACGCACGCAAAGCATCCCGCCTGGCTCTATGGCTTTATTGCCTGCTACGTGGTCTTCTACGTCCTCTCCTTCACGGTGTTTGGCACGGAGCCAACGCCCGTGAACTTCATTATCGAGATCCTTCCCGTAATCGGAATGACGGCACTTTCCGTCGCCTTTATGCTCTCCAGCTCTAAGGCAACGCGCCGCCTCAGCCTGATCTCCTCCCCTGCTTGGCTGATCTATAATATCTATTATCTCTCCATCGGCGCCATCATCTGCGAGGCCATCAGCCTTGTTTCCATTCTCGTTGGTATGCTCCGCCACGACTTCAAGAAAAAGAGCAAGGAATAAAATTCGAAAACAAAAAAAACAAAAGCCACCCGTTTCAGCGCAATGCCCTCCAAAAAAGGGACAAAGAATGCCAAAACGAGTGGCTTTTTATTTCTTTTGTAATTATTTGTTTACTTTAATCCACCCAAACGCTAATGCGGCTCTTCGGATGTGCCCAATCCGCACCTGCGGAGGCAAAGTCGACGAAATTCAGCGTTTGCCCATCCGAGAAGGCAACGGCGAGCGCCTCTCTTGTCGCGAAGTCCGTCTTGATCGGGGCAAAGCCCGTGATCTCGCCGCGAATGGAGACATCAAGGCTCTGGCATCTTTCGTCCAGCGCAAGCGTGATCGCGCCGTGGGTCAAGGCGTGCTTTCCGTTCAAAGTGTGAAGCGTCAGCGCGCGCGGAATGCAAAGACGGATCTCCTCCCCTGCGCGGAAGGCACGAAGGATATGCGCATAGCCCTTGCCATTATCGGAGGCGGGCGCGCCGTCCACGGTCATTTTCCCTGCCGCGAAGGAAGGAATGCGAATACCGATCGCCATTGGCTCGGCGGGAGCCTTTTCGATGCGGATCACAGCCTCCTCGCCGTAAGGATACGCGGTTTCAACCGAGAAGGCAAGCTCCCCAATCTGCACCTGTCCTTGCATCAGATGGTTGATATAAACGCCATCCCTTGCCGCCATCACGGAGGAGATCGGCATCAGCGCAACGCCCGCCGCACCGATGCAGGCACAGCAGCCATAGGCTCTTCCGCCCGCCATTTTGCGGAATCCGCCAACGCGGCGGTTGCGCTTATCCTTATAGAGAGGCGCATAGGCATCAAAGGTGTATCCGCCGATCAGCGTGATAAAGGGAAGAACGTCATCATAGCCCGCGATCGCGCGGCAATGCGCATCCGATGCGACGGCGGTGTTTTTCTCAAAATTGATGCTTCCGAGCATCGCATTATAGCCCGCGCGCTCCATTGCATCGGCGTATTTCGCCTCGCCCGTCAGGCAGAGCGCCTGATAGAAGGCCTTCATCAGCGTGACGGTTACGCAGGTTTCCTGCTTCACCTCATCGCTCGGTTCGGTCTGCATCACGGTGCTGTGGTCAAAGAGCTCGTGCTTCGTGCCCGCGCAACCGATCAGAGTGAAATCCGTTTCCAAAACGCGAGAAATGAAATTCAGAAATGCGGTTTTGGCATTTTCGTCTCCGCTCACGCGATAGTATTCCAAAACGCCCTCGAAATAAGAGGTCGCCTCGTATGCCTTTTTAACGGGATATTCATAGGGTGCCTTCTCTCCCGCAAGCGCAAGCTCATAAATATTGCCCCATTTGCTTCCGCCGCGGCGCACGAGATAAGCGGCGAAATCGAGATATTTCTTCTCCCCCGTCAGGCTATACATATGAACGACAGGCTCAAGGATCGAGCTGGAATTCAGCGCGCCCCAGGTCCAGTCGTTATGCGTTGTGGCATCCAGAATATCGATCTGCCCCTCGCCCTCTCCGATGCGCTCGATGATATAATCAAGGTGGCGGCGAAGTGCTTTGAGGATTCTTTCCTTCAGCGCCGCATCCTCGCAAATATCCGAGAAGAAAAGCATTCCGAGCAGAACGTATTTTCTGCACCACATATCCCAATAGCCGAATTCCTTCTCCTGCCGATAGGTGGAGAAGCGGCCGTTTTCCTCCTGCGCCGTGAGCAAATCCTCCACCGCGCGCGAAAGCACCTCATAGAGAGCGGCATCCCTCGTATAGCTGTAAACGCGACAAGCGCCGCGCATCATTTTTCCAAAAAATTCTCCGTTCCATCCGCCGTCCTCGCTATCCTTCTGCAGGCGGAATTGCTCCACAAAGGTCTTCCAAAGAATCTCGTTTTTCGACTGATGCTCCTGCACGAAGCGCGTCGCCGCGTCATAAACGCCGGTATAGGAAAACCTCCCCGCCGCCTCAAAAAGCACATCCGTGCCAAGACGCACGCGGTACACGGGATTTTTAATATCAATAAAATTCATTTTTTCTCTCCCTTGCAATTATTTGCAGTTCGTATGATTCCAGGTCTTAAAGATCTCGCGCCATACGTCCGTATGCGCTTCGCAATCCAGAAGGTGGGCAAAGTAATGGTTTTGCACCTCGGTGGCATCGGGCGCGTATGCGTTTGCAACCGCCTCGGTATACTTCTCTCTCGCGCTCTCGCAAAAGGCTCTCCATCCCTCGATCCAAGTGCCGCTTGCAAGCTCGCCGTTGCGCTTTTCAAAGTCCGCAAGGATCCTTTCCCGATCCTCGCCCTTGGCAAGCATAATATCGTCGTCCGTCGATCGGATCGGAATGAAGGAGATCTCATTTTTCTTCGTATCGTATTCCACGGCAAGCGCGGTATACCAGCTCTCGTGCGGATCGGGATCCATAAAGTGGAAATTTCCCTGCCCGTAAAGGATATGTCCGCCCTCAAAAGCCTCGTAGCATCCGATGCAATGGCTATGCTGGCAAAGCACGAGATCCGCCCCGTTTTTCACCATTGCGCGGCAAAGCTTATGAAGCCGCGGCGAGGGATAGGCCGAAAACTCCTTTCCTCCGTGATACAAAACGATCACGCGATCCGCCTCTGCCTTCGCCGCGCGGATATCCTCCATCGTCTCGTAAGGATCATAACCGCGCGCGCCCATACGGTCGGGCAGAGCGTAGGAATATTCGTGCTCGCAAACGGCAACCACGGCGATCCTCTCGCCGTCCTTTTCAAAGAAATAATTGCGCCTTGCATCCGACTCGTTTTCGCCAAAGCCCGTGGTATCCAGCCCGACGGCGGAAAGCGCCGCCAACGTATCGCGCGCACCTGCCGTGCCGAGGTCGAAAATATGATTGTTGGAAAGAGCGCAAAGCGAAACGCCAACGGACTTCAGAACCTCTGCCGTCTCGATCGGCGCCCCCAAGGCAGGGCCAAACTTCTTGATCGCATCCCGCGTTTCGGTCAGCGCGCATTCCAGATTCACGCAAATAAAATCCCGTCCCGAAAAAATCGGCAGGGTATCGCCGAAAATTCGGTCGATCTCCTTATTCTTAAATTTATCAAAAGAGCTCTTATGTGGGCAAACATCGCCCAAAAACAGTGTTTTCATCCGTTTTTCCTTTCTCTGCGCGCGTAAAAAATCCACACCACGCCTCTTGCTTCTATTATAGCGAAACCCGCCGCCGTTTGCAAGTGATTTTTTTACCAAAACCAAAGGTTTTGTATCGGATTTTTACATTGTTAAAGGAGCGGCTCGCCTTTGAAAGCAAGCCGCTCCTCTTTTTTAGATTTTCTTGCATTTTTCGCACCTCCCCATATATTATAGCAAATGGAAGTGGAGAAAAACCTTCTCGGCAAAACGGGAATTTCATTTTTTCAAAATTTTGCATAAATCGGGAGCGCCGCACCGCAAAAAAGCAACCTCCCTCTTATGCCCAAAATAAAAAACGGAGGATCGGGTTTTCCCAAATTCTCCGTCTTTTGTTTTTATTATCTGTATCCCTCAGGGCGCGTCAGATCCGTTCCATCCTCCAAATGGTCGTAGGCATCGGAATAATAGCTTGCATACCGCAGAGCGGCCGTGCCACCCTCGCCCGCGCTCAAAAGCGTACATCCGCGCTGATAGCCGCTTGCGCCCGCATACGCGGAATAATCAATGCTGTATCCGTAGGCAAGCAAAACGCCCTGATAGGTGAGGTGCAAGCTATTCAAATGGTCGTGGCCGAAGAAAATTCCCTTCGTGCTTCCAAGCTCCAAAACCGTCTCAAAAAGCGCATCGGGATATTCCGAGCAATAGACGATCCGTCCCTCCTCGCCCACAATGCCATAGGTCTCCCAGTCTGAAATATCCCCCTCTGCCGCCGCATTATAAGCCGCCAGCATCTCCGCAGGCGGTATATGCATATACATATAACTGCGAACCGCATCCAACTCAAAATCGGTTGGGCGAAGGCTTTCGTCAAGCGCGTTATACGCCGCAAGATTTTTTGCCGTATAATATTCAATGTTCTCGCGATACCAAGCAATCTGATCCTCGTGCACATTGTCG
The DNA here is from genome assembly GCA_045636085.1 of Eubacteriales bacterium. Classification (GTDB taxonomy): domain Bacteria; phylum Bacillota; class Clostridia; order Oscillospirales; family CAG-272; genus UBA1740. Next base: position 1,963 of record JAZTWU010000058.1, on the reverse strand, counting down.
TAGTCCCAGCCGAGACCGAAAATATCCTTCGCGGTATATGCATTCGAATCAATCATCACAAAAGCATCCGTGATCAAGCCAAGGCTGTTTTTCACAGTGATGATATGATTGCATTCGCCGTAGATTTCAGCAGGGCCTGCCGAGAAAAGGCAATGCGCAAGCGCCTCATTCTCATACATTTCAGCCACGGCGGCTCTGTTATGAACATTGTATTTCTCTGCATCGTGATTTCCGAAGCTGACCGTCCAATACACGCCGAGATTCTCCATCAGCCGCTGAAAATATCCGTGCGCCAAGGCATTGTTCAGCGTGCCGCTCCACGGCACGGCAAACGAAATATCTCCCGTCACGATCACAAGATCGGGCTTTTCAGCCTCCACCATCGCCGCCACGGCGCGAATCGCCTTCTTATCGCCGTTTGCAAAAAGAAAGCCGCCGCCAAGATGCACATCCGTCAACTGCATCACCTTAAATTCGCCGTCAGTCGTGAAATAATAATTGCCACGCTCGTCAACGCTCGGTGCAAGCTGTTCCTCGATCGCAACCTTGCCGTAGCCGTCTATGTATTTTTCCATATTGCCACGATGCACCGCATTTATGATCCAAAGGGCAACCGCCAGCACCGCCGCCGTCGCCGCAATCGCGGCCAAAACCAAACCTATTTTCCTGAAAGCACCCGCTCGCTTCGCCATAAAATCCCCTTTCCTCCGCCGCAAATCTCCCGCGACATCCTACACGGTTATTATACCATCCTTCGACATTTTTTGCAAGGGATTTTTTATCACTTCCGCCCCCAATCGAGACCCGCGAGATATACCTCTGCGCTCAACCTGTCTGAAGCGGTCAAAGACCCGCTTTCTTGATGACTCACCGACAGAAACAAAAACGCCAAAAAATCGGAGCGTTCCCGACGGTGGAGCGCACTTAAGAAGGTCGCCCCATTAATATTTACTTATATCTCATATTCTTTGGCTTATTCCACTTGCGTTTTCTTTTCTTTTTTTCCCCCATTTAATAAACCAAAGCAGAATATAAAAGTGTCCTGCATCGCTTCACGATGCGCTCACGGAGCAATCTGCGCTCGCTCTCTTGAATGTATACATTTAGACTCGGCTTCGTTTGATTATGTAACCTTCGGCTCAACCGGTCGGGCGAAGCTCGTGGATCATCAAAAATTTTGCCATAGGCAATATTCCTCGCCTTGCCGCTTACGAGCAAGCTCGACGCGCTCTGCGGCGGGAATGCGAACCTTTCGTGCTTCGCACGACAAGCTCGAGTCGGACTTGATGGCCCCGCCAAAACAAAAAAGAGATAACCGCGAGGGCTATCTCTTTTTTTGGTGGAGCAAGCTTTTCGAAAGTCGAACCGCTGTTATTTGTAAATCTTAAGCGATTTGACTATATGAACGTCTTCATCCTTGAAAAGATATTTGCGATAATTTATGTCTACCATAGTTCCTTTTGTCAAATCCTCTAAAGTTATCTCTTCGCCACAGCAATTTTCAAGCTTGCTTTTATCATCGATTCTAAAAAGAAACGGCCCTTCAATATCGCTTGCGGCAGAAAGTGTTACTATGCCGTCATCGGACACGGCAATTTTCAAAATCTCGCCTCTGAAATCAACCATGCGCGACGGTGTTGCATACTGAATTATTGCAACGCCCACAAGCAAGAGTACGACAACTCCAAATATAAATATATTCTTGAATTGCTTCATAAATCATTCCTCCGGAGTAAATATAAGATTTTCGCCATCAAAGCTTACTTTATAACGATAGGAATTGAAATCGATCTCACTATACTCACAAACAAGGTAAAGCGAGCCGTCCTTCTCCTCAAATTTGACATCATCGTATTTTGTGAAAGGAATGGTATTGTTTGCGAGAGTAAGACCCTGCGAGTGAACGAGATACCAAAGAGTACCGCTGTTTCCTATATTTACAGATATTAGCTCGTGATTTCCA
>JAZTWU010000057.1:0-1341 GCA_045636085.1 Eubacteriales bacterium | reverse complement strand
ATCATCCCTTCTATGTGAGCCAGATGCTGAAAAAGAAGCTCGGCATCACCCTGAAGCAATACGTGATCGCATACCGTTTGCGCACGGCCTGTGCCCTCCTTTCGGCAACGGAGAAAACAACCGCGGAGATTGCGGAGCTGACGGGGTTCACGGATGCCTCGTATTTCACGAAATCGTTTAAGTCCGCTTTCGGCAAAACGCCGAAGGAATATCGGAGCGAAAACAAGATCGAAAGCATATAAATTAAAACAATTCTTTGCATTTTTGGTGGTTTTATGAAGAAAAACGAAGTCGTTTTCCTCGAGATTGAGGATTTGAATAATCTCGGATTCGGCGTTTCACATATCGAAGGAAAGGTCGTTTTCGTCAGCGGTGCCGTCACGGGAGATGCGGTTGAGGCGCAGATCATCAAGGTGAATGCGGGCTATTGCGTTGCTATCGTCAAGCGCCTGATTTCTGCATCCCCCTTGCGCACCGAGGGACGCTGCTCCTATCCTGCCTGCACGGCCTGCGCCTATAAGAATATTGGCTATGAGCACGAGAAGAAGGCCAAGGAGAGCAATGTGCGCCATATCTTCAAGAAGGCAGGGCTTTCCGATATAGAGGTTCTTCCGCTTCTTTGCACGGAAAAAACGCAGGGATATCGCAATAAAGCGCAGTATCCCGTCGGTATGGATGCCAAGGGAAATTATATTCTTGGCTTTTATGCGCCGAAGAGCCATACCGTCAAGGAGGCGGCGGCTTGCCCGCTTCAGCCCCCCGTTTTCGGCGAGATCCTTGCATTTCTTCGCGCCTTTTTTGCAAAGCATTCGCTTTCGGTTTATGACGAGCGGAGCGGTAAAGGGCTTCTTCGCCATATCTATCTGCGCCGCGCAGAAAAAAGCGGCGAAATTCTGCTCACGCTTGTGATCAACGGAAATCGCCTTCCCTGCGAGGAGGCGCTCGTTTCTCGGACGCGCGCGGCGTTTCCCTCCGTGATCGGCATTCTTCTTAACGAAAACCGCGAGAACACGAATGTGATCCTCTCGGATAGCTACCGAACGCTTTATGGAAAAAATTACATCACGGACGAGCTTGCAGGCGTCACCTTGGAGATTGCGGCAGGTGCCTTCTATCAGGTGAACCGCGCGGGCGCCGAGCTTCTTTACGGCGAGGCGAAAAGGCTTGCCGATCTGAAGGAAACCGATCTGCTCCTCGACCTTTATTGCGGTGCGGGCGCGATCGGCCTCTCTATGGCGCGTCAGGTGCGCGAGGTCATTGGCATCGAGATCGTTGCCGATGCGGTTGAATGCGCAAAGCGCAACGCCGCCCGTTCGGGAATCGAAAATGCCTCCTTCTATA
>JAZTWU010000056.1:0-5379 GCA_045636085.1 Eubacteriales bacterium | reverse complement strand
TCATAACGGTGAGCGAAAGCAAACCTCATAACTCATAACTGATAATAGCATCTGTGGACACAGATGCAGTGCTTGTCAAGAAAAAAGGACGAAGAATTGTTAAAATTCCTCGTCCTTTTCCTGTCGGTAGGTAACGTATTCAATTAAATTATAAAACTGTCCTTAAGAGTACGTGCCATTGGCGCTCTCTTTTTTATTTGCGGTTATGTTGAAATACGCAGTTTTTAAGTAAAGTCGTTGGTGCACCACGTAAGCGGCAGAGGCAGGATGTTCCGCAAAGCCCACTGCTTCTCCACCTCAAGCTCCGAGAGCAGATCCTCTCTATATATTCCGAAGAGGAATCTTTCGCCGTCGATATGCGAGAGCGAAAGGTCGGCCTTTTCCTCGGTTTCGCGGCAGAAGGCACCGTCTGCGCCCGTGTGCAGGTGCAGTCTTTCTCCGCCCTCGATCTGCAAAACGAGGTCGCAGGCGGGAAGGGGCGTGAGGGAGTTTTTGAGTTGCAGAAGGCGGTTTGTGAGGCGGGAAAATTGCAGGATATTGAAGCGCGATGGATGAACGACGGAGACCTCCTGTGCCTGCTTTTGCAGAACGCGGATAGCGGTCGGCATCGTTGGCGGAACGCAAAGCGAGGTCATCCCCGAGGGGCTCATTTTTGCGGCGGCGGCAATGGCGAGGAAAATATCCGCCTCGTCCTCAAGGGTGAATTCAAGAATGTGCTCGAATTTGCCCTTCACGGCAAAATAGCCGATGGGCGTTTCATTCCTTTTAATAAGATAAGGGCGCGCCCCCTTGGAGCAAAGGGCAAGATAGGTATCGCGGTAGCCCTCCTCCGTGCCGCGCTGAACGAAGAAGATCTTCTTTTGCATCAGGGCGTGGCAATAAGCGAGCGCCTCGGTATCCTCACGCGCGATTTCGGAGAAGGTGATCCCCTTGATGCTTTCGCCCGCGTATTTTGCGTTATGCGCGGTGATAAGAAATTCATAGGCAGGGCCGCAGGGCTCAAAGCCGTAGCGCCCGTATCTCTGCCTTGCGCCGCCGAGTCTTGCCGCGGTGGCACCGATGCGCGCGGCCTCCTCCATTGCCAGCGGGAAAAGGCGAGAGAAATATCCCTTGCCCTCGTATTCGGGGTGCGTGGCCACATTGCCCGTGGTGCAGAAGAGAAATTCCTCGCCGCCGATCACGGCGGGCAGAGGATAGATGCCGACGACGCTGACCATTTTTCCGTCCTCGAAGGCGGCAATATGGCGCTCCATATGCAGATCGTCTCTGATCCACATTTTCGGCTGCTCCAGATCAAAATGCATCGGGCGGCCGTATTTATGACCGAAGGTATGGTTGAGCAGGTCGAAAAGCTCGTCCATATCCTCTTTTTTCAGCTTTCGGATTTCCACCATTTTTTTATTCCTCCGTGATGCGGAAGGTCTTGGTTTCGCCGAGATACATCGGAAGCGAGATCTCGGTCACGCCGCGACCGTAATATTTTTCCTCGTAAACCTCGTAAAGAGAAACGGGGCGGGGGAAGGAGAGCCTTCTTTCACCCGTGTGATCTGCGTGCACGGTCAGATAATTTCTGCCGGCATAGATCACCTCGTCGGTATCGATATAAATATGACAGCCCGCAAAGCGCGCGATCGCGCGAAGCTCTTGGCTGCTGATGGTCTTGGAATTGTAGTAAACCGAGGTATAGCCGTCCATTTCCTTCACCGAAACGGCGGGGAATTCGCTCGTCAGGAAATAGGAAAGATGCGTGGCTCCCTCGTCCTGCACGTAGGGCAGGGGATAGAGGTAGGTTGGGAATTTCGAATAGCCGTCAATGCGTCTGCGCGCGAGCATTTCGTGTCTTTTTCTTTCAAAGCAACCGAAAACGGCGCGCTTATCCAGAGGATCGGAAATCGGGTGCGCCTCCCCGTTCCAGCGGAAGAAGGGATCGAATTTATCGTTTTCAAGGGCGAAGGAAAAGCCCGTCAGATCCTCCATATGCGAAACGGAATTGTGCATCTCGGCGTCGGGATCGATCAGTCCGCTTCCGTGCAAAAATACGGCAACGGCCCCGTCCCTTCGGAGCTTGCGCTTGATCGCCTCGCGCTCCTTTTTCGTCAGAACATAGGTGTTGAAAAAGACGTACATCTTATAGGAGGGCATCGAATCAAGGTCGAGATCTCCGTGGTAATATTGATCCACGGAGGCACCGATGCGATGGATCTCATAGTTTCTCATATCCTCCACGGTGTCGCGGAAGGTTTGCCTCGATGCGGCGCAGATGCTCTCCTCGTCGAAGATAAACGCAATCTCATTTTTCTTCGTTCTATCCAAGGAATAAGCATCTTTTGCAATCTTTTGTTGGCATTTTATCAGGTTATAGATCTCGGGATACTTGTATCTCGGACGTCCGAGCAGCTGATCAAACCACCAAGCCTGCACGTCCTCGGCAATGTTTCTTCCGAATTCGCGCTTCATTACGTTCAGCGTATCGGTCATATCGAAGATCTCGGCGCACATCTTGAAATAGCGGTTTTCCTTGAGAGTTCTCGTGTCCTGCTCAACGATATAGATCTTTCCGTGCAGGGCAAAGGAATCCTGCACCTCGCGCTGGCCCTCCTGACCGCCGGGCTGGCGGTTTTCATAAACGCCGGGGGCGGCGAGGAAATTGATATAGGGGCTCTCGAGCACCTTCACGGTGCCTGCCGCAGAGCCTGCCGAGAGATATTCCGTGCATCCCTGCGAGCCATAGAAGGCGCCGACGAGCTTATCGGGCGTCAGATCCTTGATCACCTTGGCGAAATGGAGCACCGAATCGGCCGAGCCAAGGCTCCAGGCGCGATAGAAATCGTAAACGTCCATATGCTGATCAAGGTCGGCAAAGGCGCCGAGGCTCGTGCCGTTTCCGGGCGGCGGGGGCACGGGCTTATTCGTATACATTCGCATCGGAGGAAAGGCGCAGTCATAGTCCACGCGGCTTGCGAAGTAATGCGCCTCGTAATCGGGAATCGGGGGATTTGCAAGGGTGGCGGCAGGGTTTTTCCAAGCCCTTTGCAGAGCCTCGTCCGTGCCGTAGCGCTCCGAAAGATAGCGGGAGAAGTGGCGGCGGAAGGCCTCGCTGTGATCCAGCACGCGCTTCTTGCTTTCGTCCACGACCTCCAGCATATAGTACCATTCGCTCGTGCCGCCTGCGGCAAGGAAGCATCCGATGATGCGGTCGGCATAAGGAAGCTGCATCAGAAGCTTCCAGGTTTCGGCAAGCGCCTTGCCCGCATCCTCGCGCCATTTGTCCGAGCAGAGGGAATAATGCATCGGCAGATCGGTTTCGAAGGATTCCGAGAAAAGATGAACGCCGGGGCGCTCCCCGTCTGAATATCGGAGGCATTCCTCGGGATGCTTTTCGATCCATTCGTTCGTCGGATGCAGGCCTATGCGCGGAATGATCAGCGCATCCGGCACGGCCTTCAAAAGCGCGCGCGCCTCGGTATCGAAGAGCTCCAAGGCGGTGGGCTTGAGCCAAACCGTGTCGCAGATCAGAAAAAAGATGCGGATGCCGCTTTCTCCGAGCGCCTTGAAATATTCCTCGTCGAAAAGAATGCGCTTTCCGTCCTCCATCGTGCGGATGGTTGCCATCATAGGGGGATAAATTTTTCCGTTCACCGAAATGGCGGGGCGCCCGCCCTGCATAACGATCTCTGCCATAGATTTCCCTCGCTTTGCTTTTTTTCTTTAGTGTAGCATACGGCCGCTCCAAATGCAAGCACCTTTTGCGCGAGGAGAAAATTTTCGGTAGCAACGGTGCGTTGTTTTTCAAATGAATATGGAAGCCTTGCACAAATTGTGAACGAAAAATTCTACAAATGGTCAAAAAATTTTAAAGTTTTTATGTTTTTTCAATGCGCGCCCTTGCATTTTTATTTGCGCGGGCGTATAATGACATCAATTGTATTGCCGAAAAGGCTGATTTTTCCATGAAAAGGAGAAAACAAAATGAAAAGATACGGAAAATTCTTGATTCCTGCGGTGCTTTCGCTTCTGATGGGAGTGCTGATTGCCCTCTTTGCGGGCGCATCGGAGAAAACCGGGGTTCTGACCGTCGTTTACCCGAACGGGGTGACGCAGACCTTCGAAGAGGGAGAGACGGTGACGAAGCCCGCCGTGCCCTCGGATTTTCCGATCATCAAGGACGGAAAGGCCTATAAATACACGGTGACGGGAGCGGCATGGGAGTATTCCTCCGCCCTGCCCTCGGTTGTGAGCGGTGCCGATCTCGGCAAAACCGTCACGGCCTCGGTGGCGGGCGAATGCGGCACACAGCAGGTGTATTATACCTCGCTGGAGAAGACCGCGGCGAACGGCACCGTTCTGGTTTACCATCTGAAGGACGATCTCAATACCTTCCTCGGAACGAATAACCTCGGCGACCGCGGTGACGGCACGAATACCGGCGCGAGCGCCTGGTCGGAGCTGCGCAAGCAGACGTCGCGCACGGATATCACGCTTTACGCCGACTTTACCTATTCCTCCTTCGTGACGAACTGGAAGGATGCCGCCAATCGCTATTACGGCGGCCCCGTGTATCTTGACCTGAACGGACACACGCTGACGCTCACGAAAACCGATTATACGGATCTTTACGGCTTTGAGCTCCATCTCTATTCCTCGAAGCCCGACGGACATTTCTACCATACGGCAAGCGGATCGATCTTCCGCGTCAACGATGATTCCAGACTCTATATAGGAGACGACGGAAGCGGCAAATATACGGACAATCTTTCCGTGCACGGCAAGGCTCTCTTTTACGACGTTTACGGCGACGGCGCTCGCATAATCGGCGGCCGCTATTATCAGACGGGAACGCCATCGCACGGCGGTATGATCGAGCTTTCCCGCCGTATCAAGGAGCTTCGGAATGCAAAGGTCTTCGTGCTTGCGGGCCAGGCCGCGCTGTCGGACACGACCTCGACGGACGACTCTCCCGTGGAGAAGGGAAGCGAGACGATCAAAAACTGCGTTTTCTATGCGCCGAGCGAGAGCCCGATGCTCAAATCCTCAAAGGACGCAACGCTCCGCTTTGAAAACTGCAAATTCATCAATATGCGGATGGACACCGCGGCCGGCACGAGTGCCACGCTCTCTTATGCGGCCGGCAACTATACGAATCTGGTGCAGCGCAAAAATCTCGGCAAGAGCTCTGAAAGCATTTATCTTGCAAAGCTTGCCGATCCGCTCGCCCTCTCGCTTGAGGGTGGCGATGGCTCTCGGATCGAGGCAGAGCTCGGATATCAGACGATGGCCGTTGCCGGGGGACTGACGGTTTCCTACGGTGACGGAGAAAGCATGCTCCGCCTCGTTGGCGAGACGGTGCAATGGAAAAACGCTCCCGATAGCTATACGGAG
>JAZTWU010000055.1:0-1095 GCA_045636085.1 Eubacteriales bacterium | reverse complement strand
AGATCAGAATGGCGGGAATGCCCAGCATCTGATACTCGGGCGAAACCGCTACGAAATACATCTCGAGGGTATCGTTTTTGCCGCGCAGCGCGTGCAGAAGGCGCACGATGCCAAAGGGCAGCAGCTTGCCCTTGGATTTTTTCAGCGCTCTTGCAATGGAAGGAACGAGCACGCCGAAGCCGACGATATCGCCCTCCGCATTCTTGACGGAGCATATGTAATCGAGATTGACGAGGGGGATATAGCCCTTGACGACGTTTTCGATCACCGCGGGCGTGAGCGGCACGGTGCCGTACAGCTTTGAGAACGCAACGTCGATCACCTTGAAGGCCTCGAGGGCCTCCTTATGCAGCACCTTGCGATCCGTGTAGGTTACGACCTGAAAGCCCCTTTGCGAGATCAGATGCTCCGAAACTCTTTCCAGCGAGGGATGCACCTGCTCCGGCACCGTGATCTTATACTCGATCCAATCGATATCCTTCTCAAGGCCGAGGCGCGCCATATGCGAAAGATAATACGGATGGTTATAGAAGGTGATGGACATATTGAATTCCTCAAAGCCCTCCACGAGCATTCCCTCGTGATCCATATCCGTAAATCCGATAGGGCCCATGATCTCCGTATAGGCCCTCTCCTTGCCCCACGCAACGACGCTTTCAAACAAGGCGGCAGATACCGCATAATCGTCAATATAATCAAAGCGCGTGAAGCGAATGGCGTTTTTCTCCCATTTTTTGTTGTATGCGTGATTGATTAGGCCTGCGATCCTGCCGACGAGCTTGCCCTCCTTATAGGCGAGAAAAAGCTTGGTTTCGCAAAATTCATAGGCCGGGTTCTTTTCCTTCAAGCCCGAAAAGGTATCAAACTCATCGTTTTCGAGAAAGGGAACGAACCACTTATTATCTTTATATAATTTATTTGGAAATCTGACCCATTTCCAAAGATCCTTCTTCGTTAATACCTCAACGATCTTCACACCCGAGAAGGATGCAGACGCGCTCGCTTCCGAGGCGGCCGCCGGTTCCTTGATTTCTACGCTCACAGGGTTTTCCTCCTTTGAACGGCCGAATGCTTTACGGGATTGCCTCTTTCGAC
>JAZTWU010000054.1:0-33169 GCA_045636085.1 Eubacteriales bacterium | reverse complement strand
GAAACCGAGACGCTTTCGCGGCGGCCGCTTGCGGGCCGCAGAAAGCAACAAAAGGATAGAGTTTGCCTGCCATATGTCTGCGACCGAAGGTCGTAGTTCCGCTGCCATACGACGAAAAAAGCCACCCTACCGGGTGGCTTCGTCGTATGGCAGCGGAACTAGGATTCGAACCCAGACATACAGAGTCAGAGTCTGCTGTGCTACCTTTACACAATTCCGCTATTTATCTTGAACAACAGATATTGTATCACAAAGAAATGCGTTTGTCAATAGATTTTTGAAATTTTGTTTTTAACGGTGAAAAAGTGAAAAAAATGGCACAATTCTTTCTCTTTCGCCTTTACTTTTGTTTTTCTCGGTGCTATACTATAATAAATGCAGATGCGAAAAAATCCTTATAAAAACAAAAAGGAAGAAAACGAAATGAACGAAGAGCTTATCAAAAAAATCGACGAAGCAATCGAGGCCTCCGAGCGCGAGCTCGCGGCAGACATTATTCGCCTCGTGAACATAAAGAGCGACAAGGAGGATCCCCTGCCGGGCGCACCCTTCGGTGCAGGCCCGCGCGCCGTGCTGGATGAGGCCATCCGTATGGGCAAGGAGATCGGCCTTTATCCCGTGGACTACGGATGCGGCGTTGTCAGCCTTGCAAGAGAGGAAAAAAAGCCCGATCTCGGCATCTGGCTTCACGGCGACGTTGTTGTTGCGGGAAGCGGCTGGAAATTTGAGCCCTTCAACGCCGTGGAATACAAGGGCTGTATCGTTGGCCGCGGCGCGACCGACAATAAGGGACAGTTCGCCGGCATTTACCATATCTTCAAGATCTTCAATAAGCTTGGCATTCCGCTCTCCTATAACCCCGCAATGTATGTGGGAAGCAACGAGGAAACGGGAATGAAGGATATGATCGGCTTGGAGGGCAACCCCGATGCCAAGGGCTTTTTGAATGTTGCCGAGCCGCCGAGAATGTCTCTCGTTCCGGACGGTGGCTTCCCCGTTGGCTACGGCGGAAAGGGCGGTTGCTCCTTCGAGCTCGTGAGCAAAAAGCCGCTGAAGAGCTGCCGCATCCTTGCGGGACAGCCCGAGGGCCCCGGATTTGCGCACGCTTATTTTGAGAGCGATGCGCTCCCCGCGCTTTCCGAGGACTGCAAGATTTATAAAGAGGACGGCAAAACCGTTGTTGAAACCTTCTCTCCCCCCGTGCACGGCGCACATCCCGATCCGGGCGGCAATATGATCACGATGCTCTCCAAGGCACTTCTGGATGCAAATGCCGTTGCCGAGGACGAGCGCCCGATCCTCGAATTTTTCAAGGAGGTTTCCTCCGATATTCACGGCCATTGCCTGAATATCAACACGCACCACGACGTTCTCGGGGATCTGACCGTCTTCTCCCCATCCGTTGGCGAAAAGGATGGATATCCCTATCTGAAGATCAATATCCGCTACCCCCTCGGCATCACCTACGAGCAGATCGTGGAGCGCCTTGAGGAGGCGGCAGAGAAGCGCGGCTTTGCGCTTCACCCCGCTCTCAGAAGCGTTGACCCCTATCTTATGGATAAAAACAGCCGCGAGGTACAGCTGCTCTGCGCGCTCTCCAACAGTGTGACGGGCGAGAACAAGGAGCCCTTCACGATGGGCGGCGGAACCTATGCGCACCGTCTGCCGAATGCCTATGTCTTCGGCGCAAACGGATGCCTTCCTCCCGAGGATTTCGAGAAGGGACGCGGCGGCGCGCACGGCGTGGACGAAACGGTTTCTCTCGAGAGAATCAAGCGTATGATGCGTATCTACGGAAGAACGCTCCTTGCGCTTAACGATATTTTAGGCTGATTTTAAAAGAATTGTTTACAAAAAAAGAGCCTCGGTGCCACCCGACAAAGCAGGGAGCGCCAAAGCTCTTTTTTGTTTTTTCAATCTTTCACGTTTTTTGCAGGGGGGATCAGATCACGAAGCCCTCGGAGCGAAGGATCTCGCGCAGGCGGGAAACATCCAGCGTGCGCACGGTTTTTTTGCTCGCCTTCGCGAGCGAGGCGGCGCAGCCTGCCGCCTGCCCAAGCTCTGCGCAGAAGGGCATAATGCGATAGGAGGCCTGCGCCTCGTGCGAGGAGGAGATGCAACGGCCTGCAACGAGCAGGTTTTCCTTCCCCTTCGGGATCAGACAGCGGTAAGGAATCTCATACCACTCGCCGTCGCCGAATTCCTGAAATCTCGTTCCGCTTCCGTCGGGGCTATGAATATCAATTGCATAATTGGAGGTTGCGATGCCGTCCTCAAAGCGTGCAAAGGAGCAAAGATCCTCCTCCGAAAGGCGGTATTCGCCAACCACGCGGCGGCTCTCGCGGATGCCGATCTGCAAGGCCGTGGAAAGCAGACGCGCGTTTTCACAGCCCTTCACATCCGTGCGAAGGAAGCGCATCATTTCGTGCACCTGCTCTCTGGCCTCGATCTCCGCCTCGGTGAGGGCGAAGGGATCCGTGGGGCACTTGCGGATCACGCGGGTGGTGTTGAAATGGATCACGCCGTCATTATAATTGCGGAAGAAGAGCACGTTCTCGCGCGGATTGGAGAGCCTTCCGTCCGCTTGCCAAGCCTTGTATTTTTCCTGCATCTCGGCGCGGTTTGCCATAAATACCTCTTTATCAATGCCGCCAACGCGGAAGCAAAGCGTCATCGGCTGGCAAAGCCCGTCGCCCTCGCGGCCAAGCTCACATTCGCATCCCGCAAGATAGGAAAGCTCCGCATCTCCCGTTGCGTCTATGAAATAATCTGCGGAAAGCTCGAATTCCACGGCCTTGCAAAGTGCCTTCAACGAGCGGATTTTTCCGTTTTCCACCTTAGCGGCGGTCACGGTCGTATTGAAAAGAAGGGTAACGCCGTTTCGGAGCGCCATTCGGTTCATCGCAAGCTTCATACTCTCCTCGTCAAAGAGCGTTTCGCGCGTGGCAAGCTGTTTTTCGTCCAGATTTGAAAGCGCGATCGCCTCCTCGGCAAGCTCGCGGAAGAGGTTACCCGTCAGGTATTTCTTCTCCCCCGTTTTGGGCATATGCGTCCAATATCCCATAAAAGGCGAAACGAGCGCGAAGGCCGCCGCGCCGCCAAGGCAATTGTATTTTTCCACGAGACAAACATCCGTGCCGTGTCTTGCCGCCTCAATGGCGGCAAATGTGCCAGCAAAGCCGCCGCCGACCACGATCAGATCAAACTTTGTTTTCATAAAAACCCCTCATTTTTCTTATTTCTTCATTAAAATATAAGTTGGCTCAAGTGAAAAGAGCGGTGCAAGAAGGCGAATGCCGCGCTCCGTTTTTTCGGTGGGAAGCAAAACCTCGTTTCCCTCCCGATCCAAGGTATAAATCCCTTTGGCCTTCAAAAGCCTTTCGGGAAGGCGGATATGCACGCCCTCGGCATCGTCCTCCGAAAGGTTGATCAGCGTCAGCATTCCGAGAAGGTCTGCGCCTTCATTTTTGGGTGCGAGCGCGATCGCATAAACATCGGGGGCATTCTCCACAACGGGATATTCATCGCTCATTTTGCAAATTATTCTTTGCAAAACGCGCTGTCTGCGGTAGTTATACAGCGCCTGCGAGGGATTGTCCTTCACCGTCAGGCTCATAACGCAGATCCTTCCGCCAAGCGCGTTTTCAAAATAGGTCATCGTCGGCATCAGCATATTGCCGCGGAAATCGATCCCTTCGGTAACGGTGCGCGTTGCCGCATTGGTTTTTTCGATCTGCATCCATTTTCCGTTTCCCACAGGGCAATAGGCGTGTGCGCACCACATTTCGCACCCCTCGCCCTCCTCGGCAAATTCCTCGGTGATGACCTCCAGCGCACCGAGATCGTAAAGAAGGGAGGGCTTGCTCTCCAGAATGTCCGCGCCAACGGATACGCCGAGATATTCCCCATAGCCGCGCTCGCAAAGGATTTTGGCGGCCTCTCCGTCCAAAAGAAGACCCTTGCCGAGATAGCGCATCAGCGTTTCGTGATCTGCGTATTTTGCCTGCTTTGCATCCAGCGTGGCAACGCTTGCCTCCGTGGTGGCAAAGGGAATGCCGAAGCGACCGATGCACTCGGCGAAATACGGCACGGCCTGCATATAGTAGAAGGGATCGTATCCGATCTCGATGCCAACGGGGCGGCACTCTGTCGCAAGGCGGGAAACGGTCTGCAGGCGCTTGCGCTCGGCGGCGTAAAGCTTGCCAAAGGCATCCTCCTCAAAGGGGCGATCAAAAATCTGCTGGGCAAAATAAACCGAGCCGACCATACCATAGGAATACGCCGCACCGAGCAGGGCCTTCATCTGCTTTGCCGAGGTGAAAAAGCGGGTGTGCGGATAGGTATCGGACTCGTGATAGCAGAGAATATCCTCGGGAAGGTGCTGTGCAAAATACAAGGGATGATGCATCGTTTTCGGCAGCTGCTTGCTCTCAAATCCGCAATAGAAGGTGCCGTAAAGGCGCGTAAAGGGCGTGTGATTCTCCCCGGCCAGCGCTCTTGCCACCGCCTCTGTGAAATCGCCGTCGCGGTCCGAGGCACCGGACTGCATAATGCCGATCGGGATTTCGGGGCAGAGCGCGTCCACCTCGGCGCGTATCCTTTTTGCGAGCGAAACGAGCGTTTCCTTCTTCAGCGCCTGAAAATCGCGGTGCAAAGCCAAGGCCTCGGGGGTATCCTTCTTAAAAATCGCAAGAAGCTCCTCCCGCTCATAGCGCCTGCCCTGCCTTTTTGCAAAGGCACGAAGATGGCTTTCGCAAAAGCATCCGTTTGCCGCGCTGATGGAAAAATCATCCTCCAGATAAATGAAGTCGGGGTGCGCCACGGCGGCAAAGGCCGCAATGTCCTTTGAAAGCGTTTCTGCAAAGCTCTCGTCCAAGGGGCAATTTGCAAAGGGGTGCGGCGTTCCGTCCTCGCGCACCATCGGCGTAAAGCCGGGGCCTGATTTCACCGTCAGGTTGCAAAACCAGCCGCAGGAGCATCCGAGCGACTGTGCGTATTCCCTCACCTCGGCGAAGCGCCCTGCCTCCGCCATATATTCCTCGCGCGTGGGGTAGCCCTCCGCACGATATCCCTTGCTCAATCCGCTGGGGCAAAAGCAGGTGAAGCCGAAACGCTCATAAAGCCAGCGTATCTTTTCCTTGCTTTCTTCGGGCGCATCCAGATGGATGGGAACGAGCATATGCGGTGATCCGTATTTTTTGAGCTGAGATAGCATATATTTCTCCTTTTTTGCCCGCCTCGGGCTTTTTTTCTTTTATTCGTCTCTATTATCGCACAGAAAAAAGAAAATTTCCAAGACAAACGAAAGATAATTCTTGCACAAACGATACTTTTATGCTAAAATAAGAGAAAAAAGGTATGGAGTTTTCTATGGAGCACGGAAATCTTTACGAGCTGATCAAATATCTGCAAAACGGAACGCATCTGCATATCGGCGTTCTCTTTTTCGGCAGTCACGGAAACGCCCTCTGCCGCCTTCCGCACGAGCACGAGATCCATTCGGGGCGCGTTTGCGCCGAGCAAAAAAAGGACGGCGCGCGCTTCCGCCGATGCTTTCGATGCCGCAATATGGCGCTTCGCAAGGCTTTGGAGGAGAAAAAACCCTTCGGCGGCATCTGCGCGGGCGGCGTTTATGAATACACCCATCCCGTGATCCTCTCGGGCGAGGTGGCCGCCGTGATCTTCATCGGAAATATTTTCGACGAAGAGGGAAAGGCGCGCCTCACGCGCTCGCTCGGCGATCGGGAGGATCTTTTCGGGACGATGGAGCACTCCCTCGGCCGCGCGGACTGCGAGAGCCTTGCCGCTATCATAGAGACCTATATCCGCCTCCTGCTTGCGCGCGGCACGCAGGAAAAGGAGGAGGGCTCGCTTGTGGAAAACATCAAAAGCTACCTTTGCCAGAATCTTGCCTTCGGCGCAGGGCTTGCCGAGGTTGCCGCCGCCTTCCACTACAATAAGACCTACCTCGGCCGCGTTTTCAAAAGGGAGACGGGGCTCAGCGTTTCTGAATACATCAACGAGCGGCGCATCGGACGCGCAACGGCGGAGCTGATGGAAACGGACGCGCCGATCACCGAGATCTCGGAGCGATGCGGCTTCTCCTGCGTGACCTATTTCAACCGCGTTTTTAAGGCCGCCCAAGGGATCTGCCCAAGCGAGCTCCGAAAGCAAAAAAAGCCGCTCGGTGATTGACATTCCCTGCGCACCGTGCTAAAATAAGGTAAAATACGATTTCATAAGGAGAACCCTATGCGCTACCAATTTCTTCGCTATCCCGGCGGCCTCTGCAAGGCCGTGACGCTCAGCTATGACGACGGAGCAAAGGCAGACGCCCGCCTCGCAGAGACCCTCAACCGCTACGGTCTCAAATGCACCTTCAACCTGCTCTCCTCCCGCGTGGAAAGCGAGGAAGGGCTGACCAAGGAATTTATCCGCAGCGAGATCCTCGCCAAGGGTCACGAGATCGCAACGCACGGCGATCATCACCGCGGCCTGGATGTTGCAAGAAGCATTGAGGGCATCCGCGACACGCTGGATTGCCGCCTCGGTCTCGAGAAGGAATTCGGCATCATCGTGCGCGGTATGGCATTTCCCGACCGCACCGTGAATAAAAGCAAATTCCCCGAGGCATACGAGCGCATTCGCCCCTTCCTTGCAGATCTGGAGATTGCCTATGCGCGCACCACGGGCGGCGATAACGACACCTTTGCCCTGCCCGAGGATTTTTATAACTGGGTGCCCACTGCGCATCACAAAAATCCCCTTCTGATGGAATATATTGAAAAATTCCTTGCGCTCGATGTGAACGCGCAGTACTGCAGTCGCCGCGGCCCGCGCCTCTTCTATCTCTGGGGCCACGCCTTTGAATTTGATCGCGACGGAAACTGGGAGCTTTTGGATAAGATCGGAGAAACGCTCGGCGGCAAGGAGGGCGTTTGGTATGCCACCAACATTGAGCTTTACGCGTACATCACGGCCTACCGCTCTCTCGTTTACAGCGCGGATAATTCCATCATTTATAACCCCACGGTGAAGACGATCTGGCTTGACCGCGACGGAACGGTTTATAAGATCGAGCCCGGCGAAACCCTCAAAACCACCGTTTATTGACAACTCTTTGGATTGCATTAAGGAGAATTTCATGAAAAAACAATTCGGCACTGCAAACTATCGCGCCTACCTTCCGCGCCCTGTAGATAGCGCGCATCCCGAATATATCGAGCTCTATAACAAGGCCTGGGAGCTGGCCGCCGCGCACATTAAGCACATCGAAGGTATGCCGCAGGATCCTTATATGGACGAGGCCTTTTGCGACACGCATATCTGGATCTGGGACACCTGCTTTATGTCGCTTTTCTGCAAGTACGCAAGAGAAGCCTTCCCCGGCGCCGAATCCCTGAAAAACTTCTACGAGGTGCTTTACGGCGAAAAGCGGCTTCCAAAGGTGATCCCGACGGACAGAGAGCCGGATTTCACGGGTGCCGTCGCGGGCGTGCCCTATGAGATTGCCATCCATATTGCCGATAATCCCCCCTTGTTTGCCTGGGTGGAATATGAAAACGCGCGCATGCGCGGTGATGCAAGCGAGATCCGCACACTGCTCTATAAGAAGCAGTATCTGCAAAAGCACTACGAATGGATCGAAAATCTGCGCGGCCACGAAAAGCCCCGCGGCGTTTTTCACGAAACCTATCTGATTGCCGAGTCCTGCGGCTACCTCTGGGAGGGCGGGCGCTCCGGTATGGACAACACACCGCGCGGGCGCCTCGGTGCGCACGCCGTCGGCCAACGGCCAAACAATCCCGATATGCTCTGGCTGGATGCGATCTGCCAACAGGCGCTCTCCGCAAGAATGATTGCGAAGCTTTTTTCCCTCGTTGGGGATGAAGAAGGCGCCGCCCTCTGGCAAAAGCGCTACGAGGAAAAGAAGCACACCGTCAACGCACTGTACTGGGATGCACAGGACGGCTTCTACTACGATATCGACCGCCGCGACCACACCTTTTACAAGGTGAAAACGATGGCCACCTACTGGACAATGACGGCAGAGATTGCCTCGGAGCAGCAGGCAAGAGCCCTTCTTTCGCATCTTTCGGACGAGCAGGGCTTTGGCGGCAGGGTGAGCTTCCCCTCCCTTGCGCGCTCCGATGCGGATTTCAAGGAAAGCGGCGAATATTGGCGCGGCGGCGTTTGGCTTCCGACGGCTTATGCCGCATTGATCGGCCTGAAAAACTACGGTTTTTTTGACGAGGCGAGAGCGCACGCCACATCCCTTCTTTCGCATATGTATGAAACCTATCGCTCCCACGAGCCGCACACGATCTGGGAGTGCTACAGCCCCACCAAGCCTGAGCCCGCCAATATTGAAACGGGGGAGAAAAAATCCGCCCGTCCCGATTTCTGCGGCTGGTCTGCGCTTGGACCAATCTCGGCCTATATCGAATTCGTTCTCGGCTTCCACACGGTGGATGCAGGGGAGCACAGAGTTTTCTGGGCGCGCCCAAAAAACGCAGAGGGAAAGATCGGCATTGAAAACCTGCGCTTTGGCGACACCGTAACCGACATCGTTTGCGAAAACGGTCTTTGCACGGTGCGATCCAATCAGCCCTATACGCTTACCGTGGACGGAAAGGATTATGAAATCTTCACAGGAGAAACGCTCCTGAACCTTTCGTAAAAATGAAGGAGGCTTTATGCCGCACATCATAAAAATCACAGACTTTTCCGCCCCGGAGCTGGATATATTCGTTCGGCTCACAGGGGCTCAGCTTCGCAACAAGCTGGAGCCGGAGAAGGGCATTTTCATCGCGGAAAGCCCCACGGTGATCGAGGTTGCCCTGCATTCGGGATGTGAGCCGATCGCCCTGCTGACGGACGAAAGACTTCTCACGGGCGCCGTTTCCGAGATCATCACGCTTTGCGAAAAAATCGCCCCCGATATGAAAATTTACACGGCGGAGCGCGAGGTACTGACGAGCCTCACAGGCTTTGAGCTGACGCGCGGCGCGCTCTGCGCGATGCGCCGCCCCGCGCTCCCCACCGCAGAAGCGCTTTTGAAGGATGCAAGGCGCGTTGCCGTTTTTGAAGAGGTTGCGGACGCAACCAACATCGGCGCGCTCTTCCGCTCTGCCGCCGCGCTTGGAATCGATGCCGTGCTATACACGCCGACCTGCTGTGATCCGCTTTGCCGCCGCGCCGTGCGCGTCAGTATGGGAACGGTTTTGCAGGTTCCCTTCACCCGCATCGGAGAAACGGCCGCCGATTGGCCCGAGGCAGGAATGCACCTTCTGCATTCGCTCGGCTTCAAGACCTGCGCAATGGCGCTGACGGATGACTCGGTCTCCATCGAGGACGAGCGCCTCTCGGCCGAGCCCCGCCTTGCCATCATTCTCGGAACGGAGGGCGACGGGCTGAAGAAGAGCACCATCGCCGCCTGCGATTACACCGTGAAGATCCCGATGTCGCACGGAGTTGACTCCCTGAACGTGGCCGCCGCAGGGGCCGTTGCCTTCTGGCAACTCACGAGAAAACCGAAGTAAACAGAAACATTTCTTTACATATAGGAGAAAAATATGGGTTTTTATAAGAATGCTCCCGACCCGATTGAAAGCGTCTTGACACTGGGCGAAGCAATCGAAGAATACAACAAAAGCTTTCATAGCCGCGCTCTTTGCGCTCTGCGCGCCTTTGCCGAAAGCGATACGGACGCGCTCTATCTTTTTGGCCCTTCCTCTTATCTTCTTTCGCTCGGCGGCGAAAAGATTGCCATCGATCCGCAGGTGCGCCGCGCCGAGGATTTTGAGAAGCTGAAGGAAGCGATCCTGCAGGGCTTCAAGAGCGTTCGTGCCATTTTTATTACCCACGAGCACGACGACCATTTCTGCACGCCTCTCGCGCGCCTTCTTCGTGACGAGGACATTCTTTGGGTTCTGCCCGAGGGAATGCGGCAAAAATGGGTGGACGAAAGCACGCTTCCCGCCGAAAAAATCCGCTTTGTGCGCGAAGGAGACATTCTTGAAATCGGAGCGGCAAGGGTGCGCGCTTTCGACAGTCCGCACGTTCCCTTCGGACAGGATACGGTGCTTGTAGAGCGCGGCTATGAGATAACCTATGAGAAGGGATGCATTCTGATCCCCGGCGACATCCGCGAATATGCCTACACGGATTATCCGCCGCTTGCCGCCCCCGATCTCTGCATCGCCCACGTTTGGGCGGGGAACGACAGCATCCATCCCGAGGAATATTTGCCGAAAATGGATGCCGCCGCCGACTTCTTTGCCCGCTTCGGGGCGAAGCGCTATTTCCTCGGCCATCTTTACGAGATTGCGCGCGATCAAATGCATATGTGGGACACGAGCCACGCAGACCTTCTGGCCGACCGCATTCGCAAAAGGCTCCCCGACTCTGCCGTGCAAACGCCAACGCTCGGATGCGGCTACCGCCTCTTCTCGGGCGAGGAGATCGAGGCGTGAGAGTGCGCTTTGGCGTGATGGCGGACGCGCACATCGAGTTTATGCACGACGGCGAGGCGCGCGTGCGCACCTTCTTCGAGACCTGCCTTAGGGAACGATGCGATTTCTGCGTTGACCTCGGGGACTTCTGTCCGCCCGGAAAAACGAACGGAGCCGCAAAGGAAGCGATCCGCGCGATGATGAAGGGCTTTCCGCTCCCCTTCTACCATATTCTCGGCAACCACGATACGGACGAAAACAAAAAGAGCGCCGTTTTTTCCTACCTCGGATGCGAAAATCAGAAAAGATCCTTTGATTTCGGCGGCGTTCACTTCCTTCTGGTCGACGCCTGCGCATACCGCGAGGGCGAGGACGAAATTGAATACGAAAACGGAAACTACCGCACCTCGCACGGCGAGCTCCCGATCCTCACCGAGGCCGAGCTTTCCTATATCAGAGAGGATCTTGCCGCGGCGAAGCATCCCGCCGTTCTTTTCTCGCACCAAAGCCTGATCGAAAGCCGCACGGGCATCCGCAATGCCGAGGCTCTGCGCGAGGCGCTCGGATATGCAAAAAACGGCGTTCTTCTCTGCATTTGCGGACATGAGCACGTCGATCGCCTTGAAAAGAAGGACGGTATCTATTATTTCTGCCTCAACTCGATGAGCTATTATTGGGCGGGCGAGCGCTTTGCGCACGATACCTACCCGCAAAGCATCACCGACGCGCACCCGATGCTCCGTCTGGTTTTTCCTTACCGCGATCCGCTCTTTTCCATCATCGAGATCACGGACGAGCAGATCGTGATCCGCGGGCGCACCTCGCAGATCGTTGGGTCATCTCCGCGCGCCCTGCAATTCAAAAAGTGGGGGCTTGAGGATCCCATCACCGCCGCCGTCCGCACGCGCACCCTGCCCCTAAAGGAAAAAAGCCTTCCCAAATAAAAACGGTCGCACCCGAAGAGCCTCGGTGCGGCCTTTTCCTTTCTCCGGATTTCGGCTTGACATCTTTAAATCTTTATTATATAATAAGGGTATGCGATCCAAATTTCAACGATCGAAGGAGATTTTTATGAAAAAGCGTATTCTCTCCTCTGTTACAGCTCTTTTACTTTGTCTCTTCTCGCTTTTCACCCTCGCCTCCTGCGGCATTCCGCTCGGAACGCCCTGCGGAACGCACGAGGACGAAAACGGCGACCATAAGTGCGACGTCTGCCGCAAGAAGTTCTCCACCTGCGAGGATCAGAGCGGCAACCATAAGTGCGACACCTGCGGCAAGGATCTTTCCGAATGCAAGGACGACGATAAAAATCACGTATGCGACGTCTGCGAGAAGGCGCTTTCCTCCTGCGAGGATGCCGATAGCAACCATCTTTGCGACCTTTGCGAAGCACCCCTCACCGAATGTGAGGATACGGACAGCGACCACCTCTGCGACCTTTGCAAGGAGGCGCTTTCCGAATGCGCCGACGAGGATATGGACGGCCTTTGCGATCTTTGCGGCGGCTCCGTGACCGCCGAGCCCGAGGATCCCGAAAATCCCGATGCGCCCACCCCCGAAGAGCCCGACCACGCATATTCCTCCCCCTGCGATACCGACTGTGACATCTGCGGTGAGCCGCGCGAGGCAGAGGGCGACCACGTATACGATCATCCCTGCGACACCGAATGCAACGCCTGCGGATTCGTGCGAAGCGTTTTTGATCACATCTACGATAGCGATTGCGACACGGACTGCAACCGTTGCGGCGAGGAAAGAGCAATCACGCACACCTTCGGAGAATGGGAAAACCTAACCCCTGCAACCTGCACGGAGGGAGAGGTGGAATACAGAGCCTGCGCCTGCGGTGAGACCGAAACGCGCGACGGCGACATTGCCGCGCTCGACCACCTCTGGGATAACGATTGCGACACGGATTGCAACCGCACGGACTGTGACTTTGAAAGAATTACCACCCACGATTACGAATGGGTGAAAAAGAGCGATGCAACCTGCTTTGCCAACGAGCTTCAGCACGAATACTGCGACATCTGCGGCGCCATCGGGGACGAAAGAACGATGGAAGGCACGATGCTCACGCATACCTATACCGACGAATGCGATGCCCTTTGCGATCTTTGCGAAGCCTTCACGCGCACACCGCCGCATAGCTTCACCGACGAGCACGACGTAACCTGCGACAACGGATGCGGTCACACCCGTCCCTGCAGCGGCCACGCCGCAAAGGAGGACGACTGCACGGTTTGCCGCTACTGCGAGGCAAGCATCCCCGATGCAAAGCACACCTACACTTACGAATGCGACACCGAATGCGGCGTTTGCCATACCGAAAGAGCGGCCTCGCATAACCCCTCCGAGGAGGATTGCACGGTTTGCTCCTACTGCCAAAAGGATAGCGGTCAAGCGCACGAGGCAAGCGAATCGGATTGCACCGAGTGCAAGAACTGCGCACAGCCGAGCGGTGCTTCTCATACGCCCGACAAAGAAGAAAACTGCACAAAATGCGCCCTTTGCGGCAAGACGAGCGGCGCGAGCCACACGGACAGCAATACGGACGGCGAATGCGACCTCTGCCATAAGGCAACGCTCCCCGGAAGCAACTGGTTCCCCTGGGCACCCCTTTAATCCGAAAATTCATTTGCGAGGCCATCTTCGGGTGGCCTCGTCTTTTTGCAAAAAAATGAGCAAGAAGGATCGCGATTCGCGGCTTGACATCCGTAATTTTTTATTATATAATAAGGGTATGCGATCCCCAAATTCACCCATCTACAAGGAGAATTTTATGAAAAAGCGGTTTCTTTCTCTGGCTTTGACGCTTATGCTCTGCTTTGGCACACTTTTCGCATTTGCCTCGTGCAGCATTCCGGGCAGTACCCCCTGCACCACGCACTCGGATGCAAATAGCGACCATAAGTGCGACACCTGCAAAAAGGAAATTTCCACCTGTGCAGATGCGGACAGCAACCATACGTGCGACGTCTGCAGTAAGGATCTTTCCGAATGCGAGGACGAAGATAAAAATCACGCCTGCGATATCTGCGGCGAGACGTCCGAATGTGCGGACGGCGACAGCAACCACCTCTGCGATATCTGCGAGGAAACGCTCACCGAGTGCGAGGACGCGGACGAAAATAATCTTTGCGATATTTGCGGCAGCTCTATGGCCGTCACGCCCGAAAATCCGGGCACGGCTCCCGACGGTCCCGAAAACCCCGGCACAACTCCCGACGATCCCGAAAATCCGGGCACGGATCCCGAGAATCCCGATGCCCCCGGATCGGATCCCATTCCCGTACACGATTGCTACGATGCGCAAAACGACCATCTTTGCGACGTTTGCAAGGAAACGCTCACCGAGTGCTTCGATTCTCTGACGGGCACGGGCTCCTTCTCCATCTGCGATATCTGCGGCAAGACCTTGGCAGAGATCACGGGCCCCGACGATTCGGAGCTTATCCCGAATGAAAGAACCTTCCTCGGCATCGCGCTTCGCAACGACGGCGAGCCGACGGCAGATGTTTTCCTTCCCTTCTTCCGCGACAGCTACGACATCTATCTCGTTTTCTCCGTGAAAACAACCGAGATCCTGACCGATTCCTTCGGATTCGGCACCGTAGTCTATGGCGAGGGTTATATGAAGAACGGCCGCTGGATCGTTCCCGCCGCGGTGAATTCCAAGGACACCGTGACCACCGTCATTCCCGGCTCCTATCCCCTCTCCCTGCGCTATAAATACGAGGGCCAGCCCGAGGAGGGCTACCTCAGCGCCGATATGGGGCTTCACGTCATCGGCAACTGCAACGCCGTTCCTTCTTTCCTTGGCGCAAGCCTTGACGGAAATCCCGAGAATGCAACCAAGTCTCTGACCTTCAGGATGTCCGATGTCGTGCTTTTGCCCGACGGCGAAAGCTTTTCCGTCTACCTGCATTTCGACGGCATCATTTGTATGCCCTATGTAAATTCCCGTGATATGGCAGGCACGGCAGAGCCCTATGCATACTACAATACCTATACCGTAAAGCTCGATGCAAAATTCGTCGGCATCGGCGAGATCTCCCTTGATCTCTCCTTCGTTTACGGCCCGTCCAAGTCTCTTTCGATCACGCTCAAAAACGCAGTCTCGCTGAGCATTCAGCCCTGCGAAAAATGCGACGATGCAAATAAGGACGGCACCTGCGACATCTGCCTTTCCCCCGTGAAGGGCGACGGCAGCGGCGAAATCCACGAATGCAAGGACGCCGATAAGAATCATATCTGCGACAACGGATGCGCCGACAGCATCGGCGACCATAAGGACGACGACAGAGATCACATCTGCGACTACGGCTGTACCGATCGCATCGGCGAGCATTTTGACGCCGATAAGAATCATATCTGCGATTACGGCTGTACCGTTCCCTTCGGCACGCACGAGGACACCAACAATAACCACATCTGCGATTACGGCTGTTCCGAGCGCATCGGCGCTTGCTTTGACGATCCTATGGACGGCGACCACTTCTGCGACCACGGCTGTGGCGAAATTCTCACCGAATGCGCCGACGTGACGGTGCTGGACGGCATCTGCGACGATTGCGGCGCATCCCTCGGCGGCTCGTCCGATCCCGAGACCAACGCTTATTTTGAATTCGTTGCGGCGCTGACCTTTGACGATAAGAATTGCCCCACCTGGCGCGTTGCCATCGTTCCGACCCAAGCCTCCTATATCTTCGTCAGCCGTGAGCTTGCGAAGGGCGAATGGTTCTGCGGCTCGGAGATCCTCTTCCTTATGCGCCTCGCATATGAAATGCGGGTGAAGCTTGAGCTCGTTCCTATGTACGGCGAGGATGCGCTTGCGGCCGTGGAGAGCGGATTCGTTGACGCGCTGGCAGGCCCCACGGGGTATTCCACCGCCGGCACCTCCATCCCCTCCTCCGAGACCTACGGCGCAAACTTCCGCGTTTTCACCACGAGCGAGCACCATCTTTCGATGATCAATAAGGCGATCGACTTTATCCGCGCCGAGAATATCTACGGTGCTTGGTACGCGGCGGCGGCAGAATACGCCGCGAGCCTTCCCGCAAGCTTCGTTGATACCGACGGCTATACCCCCGAGGGCGAGAAGGTGAACGGCGATGCCGATTGCCTCTGCAACCATAAGGATGCGGATAACGACCATTACTGCGAGAAATGCCGCGAGGTTGCCTCCTACTGCATCGATAAGGGCAACGGCTATTGCTCCTATTGCGGCGCGCCCGTTTCCGATCTTTCAAGCCCCACGGCGGCACCCGTCTTCCTCGGCGTGGCGCTCACGCCTGACGGCGATTATTCGAAGGCAACGCCGATGCGCATCTTCTATATCCTGAATAAGGAATGCACCGTTTATTATAAGTTTTCCAACGCGGTTACGCTTGAATTCGGCTTTGCGATTGCAGGCGCCCGTCCTGTGATCACAGAGGTGCAAAGCGATCTCGGCGCTTATATCTACGCCGTAAGCTTCACCGTCACAAACGAGCGCGACGAGCACGGCCTCGTGGACAACATCTTCTTCCTCGACGTTCTCGGCGAATATACGAGACTGCCAAACCTCAACTATTACCGCATCCCCGAGCTTATCGGCATGGCGGATGAAAACGGAGTTCTGATCTCCTATGCTCCCGACATTGCGGCAGGCGCGTCCTTCACGCTCCGCTTCGTTACCCTCGGCGAGATCGAAGAGCTGAAGCTCTTCTTCGGCGGCACCGCTCTGGATTTCACGGTAGATTCCACCGAGCTCTTCTATTTCTCTGACAGCGAGGGCACCGATGGCTTCACGCCCTATTATATCTACACCGTGACCGTCACGGACGGCTCCTTCATCCCTGCGGGCAATGGCGAGATCACGCTGGATTACACCTACTACGGCATTGACAGCGGAGATTTCTCTCCCTTCCCGCCAATGCTTCTGACCTTCTATAAGCACACGGACGGCGGCGCAGGCGGCGGCGAGGGCGGCGAAATGATCCCTCCCTGCGAGACCTGCTCAGACGGCAACGGTGACGGCTACTGCGATCTTTGCTTCAACCCCGTGCAGTCCATCCCCGAGCACGAATGCACCGACGAAGAGGATTACGATACCTACTGCGACGTCTGCTATGAGCCCATCAAGGGACTTGAAAATCTTCTGAATCCCTATCTGATCGGCTATTCGAGCGAGCCCGGCGGCCCCTTTGAGGAAAGCAGTGGTCTTCTCAGCTTCGAATACTACAAGCGCAACCTCGTTTACCTGAAGTTCAACTGCCGCGTGGAGCTGATCTCCCTCTCCATTCTGGAAACCCCCATCGAGGAATTGATCTTCATCTCCGAGGACGAAAGCGGCTGCATTTACAGCTTCTGGACGCCCGATATCGACAGCATTTTCGCTCAGCGCGGTGCGGAGCTTTACTTTAAAACGCCTTATAGCTCGGAATGCTTCGCCTCGATCCTTTATTCCTGCATTCCCACCGTGATGCCCGAGTTCCTCGGTATGGTGGAAAACGGCTTTATCACGCAAAATGCCGTCACGCTCCCGAAGGGCTTCACCTATACCTTCTCCTTTGCAATGAACGTGGAGGTGGACAGTCTGGATGCCATCACCACGTATTACTGCGAGCTTGAGCTCGTGGAGTGGAGCTGTATCCAAGGCGGCGAGGGCGAATACATTTACACCGTGACCGTGCGCGATAGCTACGGTAGTATCGCGGACGGTGTGCTTCTGCTTCAGCTTTATTATACCTATCTCGGCGCATCCAACGGCAATAGTGGCGACAGCGCCTTCCCGCCCGTATTCTATCTGTCTCTGAATATCACCGAGCTCTGCCCCGTTGCGATCTCGGTGAACGGCTGTGATCTTCTGTCGCAAACGCAGATCCCCTATGCCGGCACCTATATCTTCACCGTGATCTTCAATCTCCCGCCCGAGGAGACTTTCATTGAAATCAACGGTCAGATCTATTACGGAGTCCCCGACTTCTCCTTCCCCGGAACCTATATTTTCACCGTGAGCGAATTTTTCTTTGGCTATCAGCAGATCTATATTCATTCCTCTGTCGGCGAATACGCCTATATGCCTATAATGCTGGACGTTGAGTTTCTCGGCTACGGCGAGGGCGGCGGAATCGGCGGCGAAGGAGCAGGCGGCGAAGGCGGAGAAATCGGCCCGATGCCCGAGGAAAGCGTTGAGGTCCTTTCCATTCAGAATGCCGTTTTTGAAGAGCCCGTGGAAAAGGGCGGCGTGATCCGCGCCTATGCGGACGGAAAGATCGCGATCGATGTCACCCTCAGCCGTGAGGTTGAGGATAGCTATATGCGCGTAAACGGCGATTATATCAGCGGAAGAGATTATTACAATGGCGTTTGGTTCTTTTCCCTTGCGCATCCGATGGGTAGTAGCGTGCAGGAGGGTGCCGTTGAGATCTGCATCTACGAAAACGGCGTGGAAACGGTGATCGAAACGCTCTCCTTCCGCATTGCCGCCGCAGAGTTTTACGGCATTTATACCGAGCCCGGCGCGGCCGACATAGAGACAAGGCCCTCCTGGGTGAACGTTGCGGCAAACGAGATCGCCACGGTCTGGATCGCATTCACCGCACCCTCGAAGGATCCCACGAGCCTCTATCTTGCGCTCGGCACCGAGGACATTCACCTTGAGCCCTCTTACAATCCTTGGTATACGAATGTTCAGACCGAGACGGTGGACGGCGAATGCATCTATATCTGGTTCTATCAGGTAGAGATCCCCGCAGAGTATCTGGTGCTCGGCGAGGAAGAGAGTGAGAGCGTTCGCAAGCTTGCCTTCGAAATCGAGCAGGAAAACGGCACGACGATCTGGATGACCTACACGATAAACTTTTCTTAATTTCCGAATCAAAAGGGACTGTCCCACTAAGAATTCAGCAAAATCAAGGCAAAAAAGAGAAAAACCGCAGGTTTTCGACCTTGATATCCTTTTCATCAGATAAAAAAGAGCGCAGATGCTGATCCCAAAGCATCTGTGCTCGTTTTTTATTCGGTTATGCCTAAAGGCGATAGCCCCTTTTTGTTACTTTTATGCGCCGCGCTTAGGGCCAAAGCCTCTCTCCGCAAGCCAGCGCTGAGAAAGCGGCACCCAAAGGGAAAAATCCTTGGAAAACGGCTCTTCCCTCCATGCCGCATCGTCCACCGTTTCGGTCGCGGGCTTGGCAAGGCAGAGGCCGTGCGTCCCTTTTTCGAAGATATGCAGAGTGAAGGGAACGCCTGCATCCTCGTAGGCCGCCGCCATCACAAGGCTGTTTTTCACGGGAACGAGACCGTCGCCCACCGTATGGAAAATGAAGGCGGGGGCGGAATTTTCCTTCACCTGCGTTTCCAGCGAGAGCCTTCTGCGAAGCGCCTCATCCTCGCCGCAAAGATTCTTGAAGGAGCCGAGGTGCGGCTTCTGCGTATAAGAGATTACGGGATAGCCGAGGATCACGGCGTCGGGGCGCGCAAGCGCCTTTCTTTCACCGAAAATATCCATCTCACAGCAATCAAACATCGTGCCGAGCGAGCCGCAAAGATGGCCGCCCGCCGAAAAGCCGACCGCCGCGATCTCGTTTTGGCTCACGCCGAGCGCCGCCGCATTCTCGCGGATATAGATCACGGCCATCACCGCCTCGCGCAGAGCCTGCGGAAAGCGCGCGGGTGCCACCGAATAGGAGAGGCAAAAGCCCTGATAATCCTCCGCAAAAAACTGCATTGCAACGATCTCGCCCTCGCGCGGGCAATTCATTCCGTATCCGCCGCCGGGGATCGCGATCATCGCGGGGCGAAGACGGCAGGCGCCAAGATCCGCCTCCTGCTCGTGCAGATAGCAGGCAAGCCTTCCCGCCGCGCCCTCGGGTCTCGCAAGGCCGAAATATTGATACAGGTCAACCTCATATACTTTCATTCAAAGGATCTCCTTTTTGTAAACAACTGTTTATTAAATGCTATAAAAATAGATGTATTTCCCTTGCGAAACGGTGTGCTCTCCGTCGGGAAGGCTCAGAATCGCCTGCGTGTTTTTCGGAATTTCAAATTCATAGCGCACGCGGTCCCCCTCAAAATAATAGGCCGAGGAAAGCAAGCCATTCTCCGTTTTGAGCGAAGCAAAAAGATGGTCGCCAAAGCGCCGATCCGCCGTGGGGCAGATGCGCACGCGCCGGTAGCCTGCCGCGCCCTTTTCATTTTGGATGCCTGCGCAGGCGCCGAAAATAAAGTCGTAAACCGAGCCATAGGCATAATGATTGAAGGAGTTCATCGAAACGGGCCAGAGCGTGCCGTCCTCCTTCATTCCGTCCCAATGCTCCCACATCGTCGTGGCGCCGAGGCGCACGGAAAATATCCAGGAGGGATAGCTTTCCTGAAAGAGCAGATCCATCGCGCAATCGGTCTGCCCGTTTTCGTGCAGAGCCCAGAGCAGATTGCCCGTTCCAAGGAAGCCCGTCGTCAGATGCGTTCCGTTTTCGCGGATCATACGGGCAAGCCTTGCGCCGATCTCGGGGCGCTCCTGCTCCGTGCAAAGCCCGAAGCGAAGCACGAGGGCAAGCGAGGTCTGCGTTTCGCCCATCACGGGGCGATTTTTTGCAAGGCCGTCGTATTTCGGGCAGATCACGGTGTGCCCGTCCTTCATAAAGCTCTCTCGGAAGGCACCCTTGAT
Organism: Eubacteriales bacterium; assembly: GCA_045636085.1. Taxonomy (GTDB): domain Bacteria; phylum Bacillota; class Clostridia; order Oscillospirales; family CAG-272; genus UBA1740. The sequence continues at coordinate 13,060 of JAZTWU010000054.1, read as the reverse complement.
GCGCACGGCAAGCGCCTTATATTCCGACATATCCAAGCCGAGCACCTCGCCCGCCTGCACGAAAAGCCCCGTGATATAGTAGAAATAGGCCGAGGCGATCAGATCGGTTTGCGTTGCGCCGTAGAGATTGCCGACGATGTGCGCATTTTCCATTCCGAGCCAATCGCCGTAATGCTCGTCTCCGAGCCAAAGCTCCTCCACCTCGCCGCGCGTGCGCACGTAGTCCACCCAGCGCTTCATCATCGGAAAATGCTTTTCAAGCAGAGCCTTGTCCGCATAGGCAAGATAAAGCTCCCAAGGGCAAATCACGCCCGCATCCGAATAACCCGTGCTGATGTATTGAAGCTCCCCCTCGTTCCAGGGAACGATGCGATAGATCGCGCCGTCCTCGCGCTGATCGAGCATCATATCGCCGAGCCATTTTTCATAAAAGCGCTTGGTATCGTAGCTTAGCGAGGCGGCGCGCATAAATACCTGCGCATCTCCCGTCCAGCCAACGCGCTCGTCTCTTTGCGGACAATCCGTCGGTATATCGAGGAAATTGCTCCTCTGCCCCCATAAAACATTCTGATAGAGGCGGTTGACCAAGGCGTTTCCGCAATGAAAATCGCCCGTTTTTTCCATATCCGAATAAACGGCCACCGCCGTGAAATCCGAAGCATCCACCTCCCGCGCGGGATATTCGTCGAGGCGCACGTAGCGGAATCCGTAGAAGGTGAAATAGGGGCGAAGAAGGTTTTCGCCGTCCTTCAGAATATAGGTGGCAAGGCTTTTTGCGGCGCGGTAGTTTTCGTTATAGAAATTGCCATCCTTATCGAGGATCTCGCCGTGCGAAAGAACGATGCGCTCCCCCGCCCTGCCCTTGATCCGTATCTCAACGAAGCCGCAAAGATTCTGCCCAAAATCAAGGACTCTCTCGCCCTTGGGGGTGAGAATGAGGCGCGCCGAAAAGCGCTCCTTTTGCCGCATCCATTCGCCCTGCTGTGCAACGGCGGTCGCCGTGACGGAAGGATCGCAGACGGCATAGCCATAGGGCTTTATCGCGTGCGTCATATCGCAGGTCTCGCCGTCGTAAATATCCGAGAAGGTAATGGGTGAAGAATAAACCAAAAACTGCTCGTCCGTTCCGACGGTAATCGTTTCTCCGCTCTCCAAGACAACGAAAAGCTCGGCAAGAAGGCTCGTGTGCTCCGCCATTTTCGCAAACTGCACAACGCTTGCCGCCCATCCGTTTCCAAGGGCGAAGGAAAGCGTGTTTTCCCCCTCGCGCAAAAGCGCCGTCACATCGTATGCCTGCACCTGCACGCGCTTCTCATAGGCCGTGAAGCCGGGCGCATAGAGCGCATCCGTGGCGGGCGCGCTGTTGACGAAAGGATAATAGATGCCGATCGCGCTTGCAAAAAGCTTTGCCTCCCTGATTTTTCCCTTGATCGCAATCTTGCGAGAAAAAATCGCCGTGGCCTGCCCTATATCAACGGGGGATTTTATCCATTTTGCAGAGGAAAATCTCACTTCTCCGTCCATAACCTCTCCTTTTGCAAAGATTTCTTTGCTTTTATATGTTTTTTATCGGTTGAATTTCGATCCGGTCGCCAAGATGCAGGGAGTAAACAAAAATTTTGCTCGGCCTTTTGCCAAACATCTCCTCCACGGCGATCGCATAATAGGAAAGCTGCTCTGCGTGCTTTTTTTCGAGGATCCCCGCCGCAAGCGCGGGGTTTTCAAGCGCCTCCCTTGGCAATCGGTCGGTCTTATAATCCACGAGCACGAGCGCGCCGTCCTCTCTCTCGTAAAGGCAGTCGATCACGCCCTGCACAAGAATGCGGTGCTCCCCGAGGGCACGGCGCTTTTCCTCCTTTTCGGTGAAGATCAGGGCGGGCATTCGCGCGTGAAAGCGCATCTCGCGGTGCAAGGAGCGCGCCCTCAGAATTTCCTCCAAAAGTCGGCTTTTTCGGAAGGCCTCGATCTCTCCGAGGCGCACGCGGTCGCCATCCTCCGCGCTGATAAATTTCTTTTCCCGCAGGCGCAAAAGCTCCGCCTCCGCTCCCTTTTCCTTCAGCGCCGCAAAATCGCAGAACTGCAGGAAGAGGTGCGTTGCAATACCGCGCCTTGCGCTTTCATCCTCTTTTCTTCCCGTGATAAAGGCGGGGAGGATCGGAGCGCGGCTCTCCTCTGTCTCATCATCCTCGCGCTCCGCGCAAAGGTAGGGATCGGGGGCCTCAAGCTGTATCGGCTCGGGCGCGTCGGCACGGTCCAAAAGATCGGGAGAAAGCGCGGAAACCGAAAGCTTGCTCGGCATTTCGGCAAGCGCCGCCTCTCTGTAAATATGCGAAAAACGCGAAACGAAGAGCGAAGAATCGGGCGCGGATGCATCGGCCTCTGTGCGCACCTCGGCGGAGGTCTCCTCCACCCGTCCTTCGGGCGCTGTGCCCGCCCCCGTCTCAAGATGCACGGCCGCTCCCGTCTCTGCGGCAAGCGAAAGCTTCAGATACGAATGCATTTTCGAGAAGGAATAGGCATCGAGATACGGCCTTTGCAGCTCGATTTTTTCCAAATACCGCTCCGGCGCCGTGCGCCCGATGCTACCGTAAAGATAAAGCCGCTCTCTGGCGCGCGTCATCGCCACGTAGAGGATGCGAAGCTCCTCCTCAAAGGCCTTCTCATAACGGCGCGAAAGAATGGCGCTCACCGCAGGGCTCTCCACAAGCGCAAGCTCCGAAGCATCGCGCAGGCGGAAGGCAAGACCGAAGCCCTCAACGAAGGCGAAGGGACCCTTTTCCATATCGCGGATCTCCGCGCCACAGCCCGCAAGGAAGCAAACGGGGTATTCCAGTCCCTTCGAGGCGTGCACGGTGATGAGCTGAACGCGATTTTCATCCGCAGAGGCGGCGCGCTTGGTATCAAAATCCGCGCGCTTTTCCAAAAGGTTGTTCACATAGTGGATGAAGCTGTAAAGCCCCGAAAATCCCCCTGCCTCATAGCGCGCGGCATAGTCCTTTAAGAGAAGAAGGTTGTCGCGCCCGCCGTTTTTCGCGGCAAGCGAAAGCAAGGAGGTCTCGGCGTAAAGCTTGGTCAGAAGCGCATCCATCTGCATTCCCTCCGCCATCAGGCGGTAGCGGGTAAGCGAGGAAAGAAAGGCCGCGAGGCGCAGATCCTCGGGATGCGCCTCGGCATAGGCCGCAAGCGCAGTGTAAAGGCTCTTTTCCTTAAGTGCCGCATCGGCGCGACGGTAGCGAACGAGATCGTCTGCCGTGAAGCCGTAAAGCGGGGAGCAAAGAAGCCCCGCAAGATAAATATCCCTATGCGGGTTATCGATCGAATTGAGAAGCGAAAGGCAGAGAAGCACCTCGGGCGAAAGAAGCAGACTCTTCTCGTCTCCCACGGCCGCCTCGATGCCCATCTCGGCGAAAACGCGCGTGTATGTCGGCGCCTTACTGTGAAGCGCGCGGAAGATCACCGCAATATCGCCGGGGCGAATGGGGCTTCCGTCGTTCTTTTTTCCACCGTCCAGAAGCGAAAGGATCTTGCGGCCAATGGCGCGCGCCTCCGCCTCTGTGGCAGAAAGCTCCCTTCCCTCCTCGTCTGCCGCTTCCTCTGCGCCCTCTGCCGTCTCCGCCAAAGCGGCGGGATCGGGGGAAACGAGGGTAATCTCGGGATAATGCGCCCCGTGCGGCGGATTTTTGGAAAAGCAGAGGCGATCCTCCGCCACGTAGCCGATGCTGTCTCCAAGACAGCCGAAAACGGCATCAAAAACCGCATTTACAAACCGCACGACGCCCTCGTCGCATCGGAAATTCTGCGACATAAAGATACTCGCCGTATGTGAGCGCCCCGCCTTCTCCAGCGGCGGAAAGGTGCTCTTCATCTCGGCAAAGATTGAGGGATCGGCACTGCGGAAGGAATAAATGCTCTGCTTGATATCGCCAACCATAAAGCGGTTGTTCGGGCGGGCAACCGCCTCGAAAACGAGATTCTGCAAGCGGTTGACATCCTGATATTCATCGATATAGATCGCGCTGTATTTTTGTGAAAGCTCTCTTGCATAGGCGGAGGGCGTGTCACCGTCCCAAAGGCATCGGTAGGCATATCTTTCGATATCCGCATATTCGCAAAGCGCCCTTCTTGCCTTCTCCTCGCGGAAGCGAAGATCGAATTCCTCCAGAAAATCACAGAGAATTCCTGTGTATTTGTAAAGATTTGTATACAATTCTTTGAATTGCTCTTCGGTGTAAAGGAAATATTTCTCGCGAAGCGCCTTCACGGCATCCTTATATTCCGATCGAATGGCAATGATCTGCTCAATCTGCTCGGTTTTCTCAGCGGCCGCCATTCTCGGCTGTGCCTCAAAGGAAAAGGCAAAAAGAAGCGCCCGCATCTCGGCATAGCTCTCGGCCTTGCAAAGCGAGAAAAAGCGCACCTGCTCCTCGGCGAGAAGCATCTGATACGCGGCGCGCGCGCCCTGCGACTCGGGATAGGCGGCAAGAATTTTCTGCAAGGCATCAAAATAATGCTTTGCCGCTGTCTTGACGGAGCGCAGAATATAAGCGCCGAGGGCGGTTTTTTCGGGGGCTTCGTAGCGGCTCGGATCGTATTCCCCACAAAGCGCGCGCAGAGAATAAATTCCCTTCTCGTGCGTTTCACACTTGCGGTAGAGTGAAAGGAGCGTGGGCGTCAGCTCCGCATCGGTCTTCACCCGCGTCAAGCAATCGCAAAGCTCGGCAAAGGCAGAGGCAGAAATGCCTCTTTCCTCAAGATCTCCCTCATATGCCGCCGCGATCAGCGATTCGCAAACGGCACCGCCGAGAAGCTCGGCCTCCGCCGCATCGGCAATGCGGTAATTCGGCGCAATCCCGACCGCTCCCGTATTCGCACGAAGCACCTCGTTGCAGAAGGAATCGATGGTGCAGATCGTGGCCGAGGGGAGCATCAGAAGCTGGCGCTCTAAGCGCCGATTGGCAGGATCGCTCTCCAGCGCGCGGCGGATCGCCGCCCCGATCCTCTCCTTCAGCTCGCCAACGGCGGCATTCGTGAAGGTGACGATCAGAAGCTCGCTGATGTCAGAAGGATTTTCCTCGTCAAGAAGCGAGGCAATGATGCGCTGTGTCAGCGTGGCGGTCTTTCCGCTGCCTGCGGCGGCGGAAACGAGAAGCGTTTTATCCCGCGTTTCGATCGCGGCCTTTTGTTCCTTGGTGAAATCCATTGCTTGCGCTCCTTTCCTTTGGTTGTTTTTTATCGTTTCTTATTCTCTCGGAAACTGCTTTTGCGGCACGATGGCCATTCCCTGCTCCCTCGGCAAAACGAGGCCGATGGCAAAAAAGCCCTCCCCGTCGCACATCCGAAGCATCGTTCCCTCCGCATCCTTGCGCCCGATCTTATGCAGATAAATGGGCTGGCCGTTTTTGGCGAGCCGCGCAAAAAAGGGCGGGAGAGTGACGGCTTCGTGCTTCATAAAAACGGTTTCCACGGGCAGGCAAAGCGCCTCCCTCTCCTCGGCCGTCATCGCCTCGATCTCGGCGAGCGTGTGTGCCTCGGCAAGCGAAAAGCCTGCGGCAGATGCGCGGCAAAGCGTTTCCATCACGCCGCCGCACCCGAGCGCCCTTCCGATGTCCGCGCAAAGCGTGCGGATATAGGTGCCCTTCGAGCAGATCACGTCCAGCCGATAGGCATCCTCGGCGATGCGCTCCGCCTCTAAGCGAAAGACCGTGATCGGTCTTGCCTCTCTTTCGATCACGATGCCCTCGCGTGCAAGGTCGCAAAGCTTTTTTCCGCCAACCTTCAGCGCGGAAACCATCGGCGGCACCTGCAAAATCTCGCCGCGGAATTTATCAAGCACCTGCAAAACCTCGGCCTCGGAGGGAATCGGCGCATCACTTTTTTCAAGCACGCCCGTGATGTCCTCGGTATCCGAGGTAAGCCCCAGGCGAAGAGTGGCAATATAATGCTTGTCCGAGGAGAGCATATATTCGCCCGCCTTCACGGCGTTGCCGACGAGAATGGGCAAAACCCCCGTGGCCAGCGGATCCAGCGTTCCCGTATGCCCCGCCTTCGCCGCGCCCATCAGGCGCTTTAAGCGGTTCACGGCCGTCTGCGAGGTCAGCCCCTCTTCCTTATGCAGTACAACAATTCCGTTTTTCATAAAAATCCTCACGGCGTTTTTTCTTTCATCTAAATTTTATCATATCCCAAGGCAAAATGCAATGCTTTTTATTTTAAAGAAAATATTTTCTATTTCCCGTGCGCCGCCGCACGCGCCTTATAAAATATGAAAAAGCCCTTGAAAAGAGCGGCGTTTTATGCTAAAATAAATCATAAAGCTTTTTTCAAAGGAGAATAAAAAAATGAAAGCAGTCATCACCGTTATCGGCAAGGATCGCGTGGGCATCATCTCGATGGTGAGCGCAGAATGCGCCGCACACAATGTGAATGTAATCGACATCTGCCAGACCGTTCTGGACGGATACTTCACGATGATTATGGTCGTGGAGATCGAGCAGATCAATACGAGCTTCGGAAGCTTTGCGGACGAGCTTGCCGCAAAGGGCGCGGCCGTCGGCCTGGATATTCGCGCAATGCACGAGGATATCTTCAACGCAATGCATAAAATCTGACGAGAGGGCAAGACCGTGATCAATACGCAGGATATCTTACAAACCATAAAAATGATTCGCGAGGAAAACCTCGATATCCGAACGGTGACGATGGGAATCTCGCTTTTCGACTGTATTACCGACGATCCTCAGCGCCTCGAGGCAAGGATCTACGATAAGATCACCACCAAGGCGAAGGATCTTGTGCGCGTTTGCGAGGAGCTGGAGCATATGTACGGCATTCCGATCGTCAACAAGCGCATCTCCGTCACCCCTATTTCCTATGTCGGCGCAGGGCTTTCTCCCGAGGGCTTCGTGCGTCTTGCAGAGATGCTGGAGCGCGCCGCAGGTGCACTTGGCGTCAACTTCATCGGCGGCTTCTCCGCCCTCGTGCAGAAGGGCGCGATCCCCGGCGCCACGGCGCTGATCGAGGCCATTCCCGAGGCGCTCGCCGTCACCGATCATATTTGCTCCTCCGTGAATGTCGCCTCCACGAAGGCGGGCATCAATATGGATGCCGTCAAGAAAATGGGCGAGATCATCAAGGCCACCGCAGAAAGAACCAAGGATCGCGATTGCATCGGATGCGCAAAGCTCGTTGTTTTCGCCAACATCCCCGAGGATAACCCCTTTATGGCAGGCGCGATGCACGGCTTCGGCGAGCCGGACACCGTGATCAATGTCGGCGTCAGCGGTCCGGGCGTTGTTGCCGCGGCCATCAAATCGGCGGGCGACTGCGATTTCTCCCGTCTTGCCGACACCGTGAAGAACATTGCCTTCAAGATCACCCGCGTCGGCCAGCTGATCGCAAAGGAGGCGGCGCGCCGCCTGAATACACCGTACGGCATCGTGGATCTCTCCCTCGCGCCCACCCCTGCGGCAGGCGACTCCGTGGCCGAGATTCTTGAAAATATGGGACTTGAATGCACGGGAACGCACGGCACCACCGCGGCGCTCGCGCTCCTGAATGACGCCGTGAAAAAGGGCGGCGTTATGGCCTCCAGCCACGTGGGCGGTCTTTCGGGCGCCTTCATCCCCGTCTCCGAGGACAGAGGAATGATCGAGGCCGTGGAAAAGGGCGTTCTTTCCTTGGAAAAGCTTGAGGCAATGACGGCGGTTTGCTCCGTTGGTCTTGATATGATCGCGATCCCCGGCGATACCACGGCGGCCACGATCTCGGGCATTATTGCCGACGAGATCTCCATCGGCGTTGTCAACACCAAGACGACGGCTGTGCGCGTGATCCCCGTGGTAGGCAAGGGCGTTGGCGAGCAGGTGGAATTCGGCGGCCTCCTCGGTCACGCACCCATTATGCCCGTCAGATCCGCCTCCTGCGAGAGATTTATCAATCGCGGCGGCCGCATTCCCGCCCCCATTCACTCGCTGAAAAACTGATTTTTACAAATAATTCTTTACATTATATCCGTTTGCGACCTTCTTTTTTCGGAAGGTCGTAAACCATTTCTTCAAGGAGATAAAAATGATGTCTTTCCCCAAAGGACTTGAGCGCACGCGACTTGCCTGCTACTCAACCTCTTTCACCTCCGCCTCGGTCTTTTGCGTTCCGCCGATTCTTTTCGTGACCTTCCACGAGCTTTACGGCATTTCCTATACCCTGCTCGGCACGCTGATCGTGGCAAATTTCTTCACCCAGCTTCTCGTTGACCTTCTTTGTACGATGCTTGCAAAGCGCTATCATATCGAGCGCGTGCTCCGCTTCGTTCCCTTTATCACCATCCTCGGTATGGCGATCTTTGCGCTCGTTCCCTATCTTTTTCCGCAATTCGCATACGGCGGCCTGCTTTTGGGAACGGTGATCTTCTCGGTTGCGGCGGGGCTCTCCGAGGTGCTTCTCAGTCCGACCGTTGCGGCCATTCCATCGGAAAATCCGGGGCGGGATATGAGCCTTCTGCATTCGATCTATGGCTTCGGCCTTTTCGCAATGGTTCTGCTCGGCACTTCACTTCTCTCGCTCTTCGGCACAGAGCGCTGGTATCTCACGATGCTTCTGCTGGCCGCGTTTCCGCTTCTCACGGCGTTTCTCTTTATGTCCTCTCCGATTCCCGAAATCAAGATCGGAAGCGAAACGGCGGGGACGGCGGAGAAAAGCAAGCGCCGCACAATCGGCGTTGCCCTTTGCTTTGGCTGTATCTTTCTCGGCAGCTGTGCGGAAAACACGATGAATAACTGGATCTCCGGCTATCTTGAAAGCGCGCTTGGCATCGATAAGCTCGTTGGCGATATCTTCGGCGTTGCCCTCTTTGCGATCCTTTTGGCAATGGCGCGCGTGGCCTATGCAAAATTCGGCAAAAGCATTGGCCCCGTTTTGCTCGTCGGTATGATCGGGAGCGCGACCTGCTACCTCATCGCAGGACTTGCGCCCGGCACGGTGCTTCCCTTTATTGCCTGCATTCTGACGGGGCTTTTCTCCTCGATGCTCTGGCCGGGAACGCTGATCCTTCTGGAGGAAAAGGTTCCGAACGCGGGCGTTGCCGCCTTCGCTCTGATGGCAGCCGCAGGCGATAGCGGTGCCTCCCTTGCGCCCCAGCTGGCGGGCGTGATCGTGGATGCGGTGAGCGCCGCCCCCTTTGCCGCCGAGCTTTGCGCCTCCCTCTCGCTCTCCCCCGAGGCGCTCGGACTTCGCGCGGCAATGCTGGCAAGCGCATTCTTCCCTCTGCTCGGCGCGATCCTCGTTTTCTTTACGCTCCGCTATTTCAGAAAAACGGAAAATATGCTCTCCGTGAAATAAAGATTTCGCAAAAAGGGACCTGCCTCGACGGCCGTCGCATTCAAACGATGCGGCGGCCGCTTTTTTTCATTTTTTCGCGCAAAATCCAAAAAATCCCCCTCCCCGATCCGACATCTCTCGCACCCAAAGCCCTCTATAATTAAGAACGGAAGAAAACAAGCAAAGGATGAAGCATATGCTACGAAAAATGAGGACTTCGGAAAGAAAAAAGGAAGCGCCGCCAAAAAAAGGGCTCTGGCAGGCGCAAAAGGAAAAATGGAGGAGCGATCCCCGCGCACTTGCGCTGGATCTTGCCGTGCTGGGGCTCGGCTTCGTTTTTGGGCGCGGGCATCTGGCCTTTGGCGCCTATCCCTTGGGGCTTGCCCTGATCGCCGTTTTGCCGATGCGCGTGCCTGCGGCGGCCATCGGTAGCTTTCTCGGCGGCCTCTCTATGGGCGCGGCAGGGGTGATCTTCTCCTTGGTGAGCGCCGTTGTTTTTATGCTCCGTCTGGTGCTTTCGGGAAGCGAGGGCGGGGGCGGAGCGCTCTTTCGGGAGCCGCTTTCTCTGCGCACCTGCGCGGCGATCATCGGCGGCTTTCTGGCAGGGGTTTACCGTATGCTCCTCTCGGGGCTCACGCTGACGAGCGCCGCCGCCGCGCTGACGATGGTGATTGCCCCGGGGCTTCTCTGCCTGCTCTTTTCGGGGCTTTTCTCCGCCCCGATCACCCTGCACGGTCTGCTCTTCGGGAGCAAAACGCTTCTTCGCATCACGGGCGGCGAGGAAGGGGCGCGCACGGTCTTTTTTCAGGTCTCCTTCCTCGCCTTCGCCTTTTTCACCGTTTTTTCTCTGAAGGAATACGCCCTCTTCGGTATCTCGGCGGCAACCCTCGTCTCGGCCGCGCTTGCGCTTCTTGTGGCCAAGCGGTTCGGGCCCCTGCGAGGAATGGCCGTTGGCTTCTTCTCCGCGCTCGGCCTTTCGGGCACGGAGGCGGTGGCGCTCGCTCTTTCGGGGCTCACGAGCGGCCTGCTTTTCCCCTTCGGAATGACCTACGCACTCGGTGCGAGTGCGATTGCCGTTGGCTTCTGGAGCGGTTACAGCGCAGGGCTTTCGGGGCTTCTCTCGATTTTTCCCGAATACCTGATCGGCGCATTGCTCTGCGCTCCGATCCTGCGCCGCATCGGCGGCTGCGCACCGCCCGAAAAAATCGAGAAAAACGAGCGGCTCGCGGCCGAAATGGTTGGCAGTATGGCACTTTCACGGCGGGTGCAGGAGGAAAACGAGATCGATGCTCTGCAAAGCGCCGCCGCCGATCTTTCGATTCTGATCCGTGGCCTCGGCGCAGAGGACGGCCGCCCGACGAGGGAGGAATACGAGCGCATCTGCATCGATTGCTCCGAGATCCATTGCAAAAGCTGCGAGGGCTATGCGCTCTGCCTCTCGCAGGGCCACCGCCCCTTTATGCAAAGCGCCGCGCTTTTATCCGAAAAGCTTGCCTTGGGCAATCCGATCGGCGAGGAGGATCTTGGCGAATGGCTTGGCTTCTGCCGCCATAAGGATCGCATTCTCGATGCCATCCGCCACAGCGCCGCCCGAATGACGGAGGAAAAATACCGCGCCGAAAAAACCGACGCGATGGCTGAAACCTGCTCTCTTCTCTCGCATATGCTCTCCGAGGCGCGGGCAAAGGTGCGCAGAGAAAACGAAATCAACGAATCTCTCTCCGATGCGCTGGAGGAGATCTTCTCCGAGCACGGCTTTGCGGGCGGCGTGATACGCGCCTTCGGCACGGAAACCACCACCGTTTTGGCCGCAGGCGAGGATGCAGACGGAACGCGCATCACCTCCCCCGCCCTCCGAAGCGCGCTGGAGCAAGCGATGCAAGCCAAGCTCTCCGCACCCGAATATTATCGGAAGGAAAATATGGTGCTTATGGCATCGCATCTTGAGCGCCGATTCGAAATTGAAAGCGCCTGTGCATCGCTTTCCGAGGAAAACGAAACGGTTTGCGGTGACGTTTCGAAATGTTTTGTTTACAAAAACCGCTTTTTCGCCGTTCTCTCCGACGGAATGGGAACAGGGCGCGGCGCAAAATGCACCGCGGATTTCACAGCGGATTTCTTAGAAAAGGTGAGCGCCGCAGGCTGCTCGCACGCCACCTCTCTCGCCCTCTTGAATCACATCCTGCGCGGCCGTGCGGAGGAATGCAGTGCGACGGTGGATCTCTTCGAATTTGATCTTTCGCGCGGCGAAGGGCAGTTTTTAAAAAGCGGCGCCGCCCCCTCCTTTATCAAAAGAGGAAATTCCCTCTTCCGCATCCGCTCCGAAACCGCGCCGATCGGCCTTCTCGCCTCCGTGGATAGTGAGCGGATCAAGGTGGAGGTCAAATGCGACGACCTGATCCTTTTGATGTCCGACGGCGTTCTCGGCGCGGCCGAGGATGCCCCTTGGCTGATGGAGCTTCTCGGCAAAGCACCGCCCCGCCGCCTTTGCGACTATGCCGATGCCATACTCTCTGCCGCCGTGCGCCACCACGGCCGAAGCGACGATATGACCGTGCTTGCCCTGCGCATTCTGCCCGCCTGACCCTCCCCGACCTTAAAAAGTGAAAGCATCTTGCATTTATCCGTCGCTTGTGCTAAAATAAATAAGAAAAACAGCGAAAGCGAGCACGAAAATGCAAAACCGTAGCCTTAAAAATAAGCATATCGCCCTCACGGGTGCATCGGGCGGACTGGGGCGTGCCCTGTGCGAAATGATCCTGCGCGACGGCGGTTCCCTCACCGTGATCGACCGCAACGAAAAAAAGCAGGCGGCGCTGATTGCCGACCTGCGCGCCGCCTATCCCGAAAGCGAGATTCGCGGTCTGCTTGCGGATATGGAGGATTTTGAGAGCGTTCGGCGCCTTGCCGAGGAGCTGAAGAGCCAACCCCTTCACCACCTGATCCTCAACGCGGGCGCATACAGCATCCCCCGCAAAGCAACCGCCCTCGGCCTCGATAATGTCTTCACGATCAATTTCGTTTCCCCCTATTATTTAACCTGCGCGCTCCTCGATCACCTGCGCGCCTCGGGCGGCTCCGCCGTTGCCGTCGGAAGCATAGCGCACGGATATTCAAAAAGCGATGCGGCAGACGAGGATTTCTCGCAAAAAGACCGCGCCTCCCTCGTTTACGGAAACGCCAAGCGCCACCTGATGGCCGCCTATTTTGATCTGGCCAAAAAGGGCGCTCCCGTTGCCGTCACGCATCCCGGCATCTCCTTCACGGGCATCACCTCGCATTATCCGAAGCTGATCTTTGCCCTCATCCGCCACCCGATGAAGCTCATCTTTATGAAGCCCAAAAAGGCCGCCCTCTCGATCTATGAGGGCCTCTTCACGCAAACGGCAGAGGGCGAATGGATCGGCCCGCGCCTCTTCGGCATCTGGGGCAAGCCGAAAAAAAGCCGCCTGGAAAGCATCAAGCCCGCCGAGCAGGCAAGACTCGCGGCATACGCCACCGCGCTTTATGAAAAGCTGAAGTGAATGAAAAAGAACAGAGAAATCTCGCAAATTCTCTGTTCTTTTGTTTGGGAACCCGTAAGCAATTCCAAAAAAAAGACCGTTCGCAAGGAACGGTCTCAGATTACGGGCCTACTCCCTGCGAGCTTCGCCGCAGTCGCGGCGGCGCGGGGCGCTTTGCCGAGCAAGGCTCGGCGCTCGCGGAGCAATCGGCGCGCGGCTCGCTTGTGCAAGCACAGACTCGC
>JAZTWU010000053.1:0-4371 GCA_045636085.1 Eubacteriales bacterium | reverse complement strand
GTCGTAGATGTAAGCACAGTAATGTGTTCAGTTGAACGATACTAATAGACCGAGGGCTTGAACTGTTGTTTTGCAATAGCTCAATGCTTCGCTTCGCATAACGTCTCGTTTCTCCCTTTGTTCGGTTTTTAGTGAGCATATGCGCAGAGAGAGTCTGTATGGTTTCGATCCTTTGCATTGCGCGTAGCTTATAAAGCCGGTTTTAGATATTGGGTTTCGCATTAGCGAGGCCTTTTTTATTTGTTTTTTTGCTTCGCCCTGATGGGGCTTCTTTATCTCTTTGGAAGAAAAAGAAAAACCGTACTGTCAAAACAGTACGGTTTTATCAATTATATGGAAACAAAGGTTTACAAAATCATTCCTTATCCTTCTTCAGATAGGATTTATCGATGATTGCATCAGGTGCGTTCTTAATGATGCTTGCGATTCCGTTTTTGCAGCTTGCCTTCGTTGTGTAGCCCTGCGAATGAACGATGCAGCTACCGTTGGGCGCATAGAGACGGAAACGGAATTGGCCGCCCTTATCAGCATAGATTTCCCATTTCGGGAAGCCAAGTGTCGTGTAGGTCTTCAGCGTGGTGTCCTCAACGGGAGCCTTGGGTGCATTCACCATAATGCTCTTGATGCCATTCACGGCGGAGGTGGAAGAGGAATAGATCTGCGAGGTAGCAACGATCACGCGGTTGGGGGCATAAAGGTTGAAAACGAAGCGGTTGTCCTTCGACTTCTTGATATCAAAGCGAGCAAGTGCGCGCCCGCTCTTGGCTTCTGCCTGTGCAACCTCAGCGGAAACTTCCGCAGTTTCCTGCACGGCGAAAGCGGCGTCGATCTCCTCGTCCGTCTGATCTGCAACGATTTCCTCGGCCTTGTCAGCCTCTTCCTCGGCGGCGGGAGCAATCGGCTCTTCTGCCGTAGGCTCGGGCTTTGCGGCTGCCTTTTTCTTGGCGGGCGTAGTGGTTTTTTTCGTCTTTTTCTCAACAGGAGCTTCAACCGGTGCTTCAGCAGGCGTTTCGATAACGGGGGTTTCTTCTGCCTCCTTGCTCTCGATCACCTCTGCCGCGATCTCATTCTTCTTTTCATCGGTCTTCTTATCCTTCTTGCCAAAAAGAAACTTTAAAAATGCCATAATGCGCCTCCAAAATATTGTTTTGCTCCGCGCCTAAAGCGTTTTTCAGGTCGGATGCAGTAATATAATATTATTGTAGCACATATTCCTTGCCATAGCAATAGTAAATTCGAAAAAAATTCATTTTTTTGCGTTTTTTTGGCACATTTCGCGTAGAGCCGCCAAAGCCTCGCGAACTCCGCCAATCTCGTCAATCAAGCCGCAAGCCACGGCCTCCTCACCCTCAAGGATGGTTCCGATGTCGTTGACGAGCGTGTCGGTTCTGCCGAGAATGTCGCGAAAATATCTCTCCTCCACGCGACTGTGGTGAACGATGAAGCGAATGATGCGATCCTGCATTTTTTTGAGGTAATCAAAAGCCTCCGGAACGCCGAGCACAAGCCCCTGCGTTCGCACGGGATGAATCGTCATCGTCGCACTCGGAACGATGAAGGAGCGGTCGGCGCAAACGGCGAGAGGTACCCCGATGGAGTGCCCGCCGCCGAGAACGATTGAAACCGTCGGCTTGTCCATACTTGCGATGACCTCCGCTATCGCAAGCCCCGCCTCCACGTCGCCTCCCAAGGTGTTGATGAGAATGAGAATGCCTTGCACGCGATTGCTTTGCTCGAGGGAGGCAAGAAGGGGAAGAAGATGGTCGTATTTTGTGCTTTTTTGATTTTGATCCAGCGCGTAATGTCCCTCGATCTGCCCGATGATCGGCAGGCAAAAAAAGGCATCCTCGCCATTTTCATGCATCGCAAGAAGATCTTCTGTGGCCGCAGTCGCGGTAGAGGTTGTGTTTTTTTCTTCCATATTGTTTCTCCAAACAAATTTTTGTTAGTTTTCCTCGAAGAAATTTGCGTTATGCATTGATTTTCTTGTTTGCTTATGCTATAATATATCCGTTGGAAAATGCTTAAAAATCAAAGGAGATTCAAAAATGAAAGAAGTATTGGTAGAAACCTCTGCAAGACACATTCATTTGTCTGAGGAGGCAGTTGAAGTTTTGTTCGGTAAGGGCTATAAGCTCACGAACAAGAAGGATCTTTCCCAGCCCGGCCAGTTCGCTTGCGCAGAGAAGCTCGAGGTTGTTGGTCCTAAGGGCAAGCTGAAGGCTTCCATCCTTGGCCCCACCCGCCCTGACACGCAGGTTGAGCTTTCCCTGACCGACGCGCGCACCATTGGCGTAAGCGCCCCCATCCGTGAGAGCGGCTCCATCGCAGGCACCCCCGGATGCAAGCTTGTGAACCCCGAGAACGGTGCAGAGTATGAGATCGCAACCGGTGTTATCGCCGCAAAGCGTCATATCCATCTCACGCCCGCTGATGCCGAGGAAATCGGTGTTGCTGATAAGCAGATCGTTAGCGTGAAGGTTACCAATGCTGACCGCTCCACCATCTTTGGCGACGTTGTTTGCCGCGTGAGCGAGAAGTTTGCAACCGCTATGCATATCGATACGGACGAGGCCAATGCCGCTTGCGCATTCGGCGAGGTTTACGGCGTCGTTATTAAGTAATTTACATAAAAATGAAAAAGATCAAGTTGCTTTTTCAGGGCGATAGCATCACGGATGCGGGAAGAGATAAGAGAAATTATCACGATCTCGGCCGTGGCTATGCGAAATATGCGGCAGAGGCGCTTTCTGCGGCCTGCCCCGATATCGATTTTGAATTTATCAATTTCGGCATCAGCGGTAACCGCACGGGTCAACTTTTTGACCGCTTGTATGACGATGCAATTGCTTTCGCGCCGGATGTGATCTCAATTCTTATCGGTGTCAATGACATCTGGCATCGATACAGCACCTCCCGTATCATGACGACCGATGTGCAGATAGAAACAAACTATCGCGCAATTCTCGAGCGTTTAAAGAAGGAAACGAATGCGAAAATCGTGATCCTTGCGCCCTTTTATCTGGACGCTGTGGAAAACGAGTATCTCAAAGCAGATCTTACTTCTGTTGGCAATATCGTGAAAAAGCTTGCAGAGGAGTATGCGGATGTATATATCCCCCTGCACGAAATCCTTGCCGAGAAGATGAAGAGCCAGCCTGAGCCGCTCTATTATTCGGCCGACGGAGTGCATCCCAATCAGAATGGCTCTGAGCTGATCGGTCGCCACTATGCCGAGGCCGTTGCGCCTCTGCTCAAATAAGTTATTTAAATAAAGGAGAAATAAAAATGGCAGAACTAATTTTTTCCAAAGAAGTGGAAAACATGTGTGTAGTTGCCAAGGGACCTCACCACGGTCCCGCGCCCATTCCCGAAGAGGGTAAGTGGGTGAAGGCAAAGGAGATCACCGATATCTCGGCATATACCCACGGTGTGGGCTGGTGCGCACCCCAGCAGGGCGCTTGCAAGCTCTCCCTCAACGTTAAGGACGGTATCATCGAGGAAGCCCTTGTTGAGACCATCGGTTGCACGGGTATGACGCACTCTGCGGCTATGGCGGCTGAGATCCTTCCCGGTAAGACGCTCCTTGAGGCTCTGAATACGGACCTTGTTTGCGATGCAATCAACACCGCTATGCGTGAGCTCTTCCTCCAGATCGTATACGGACGCTCTCAGTCCGCATTCTCTGAGGGGGGTCTCGTTATTGGCGCAGGTATGGAAGACCTTGGTAAGGGCGAGCGTTCTATGGTCGGAACGATGTACGGAACGAAGGCAAAGGGCGTTCGTTACCTTGAGATGACTGAGGGCTACTGCACGAGAATGGCTCTGGACGAAAACGATCAGGTGATCGGCTATGAGTTCGTTTCTCTCGGCAAGATGACCGACTTTATCAAGAAGGGTATGGAGCCCAACGAAGCATACGAGAAGTCGAAGGGTACCTACGGCAGATTTGCTGAAGCCGCTAAGTACATCGATCCTCGCAAAGAGTAAGAAGGAGGAAATAAGAATGGCACATTTTGAAGGTTATGAAAGACGCGAGGCGAAAATCCTCGCTGTTCTGAAGGAATACGGTATTTCCTCTATTGACGAGTGCAAGGCTATCTGTGATGCTAAGGGCATTGATCCTTACAAGATAGTTGAAGAAACTCAGCCCATCGCATTCGAGAATGCAAAGTGGGCGTACACCGTTGGCGCTGCTATCGCAATCAAGAAGGGCTGCACCAAGGCTGCTGATGCTGCTGCCGCTATCGGTATCGGCCACCAGAGCTTCTGTATCCCCGGCTCCGTTGCTGAAAACCGTAAGGTTGGTCTTGGCCACGGTAACCTCGGCAAGATGCTCCTCTCCGAGGAGACCGAGTGCTTCTGCTTCCT
>JAZTWU010000052.1:0-3743 GCA_045636085.1 Eubacteriales bacterium | reverse complement strand
ACGATGTGCACACCTATCTTTCCAAGGCGAACATAGGTGATAGAAAGGATGGAACGAACACCGGCGCATCCTCCTTCCAGCAGATGTATCCTCTGGATAATAAGAATTTTGCAACGAGCCTTAAGATTAAGCTTTACGAGGATGTAACGACGACCTCCTTTGCAACCTCTCTGTATGACAATAGTGCCAGAAGAAGCGGTATCCAAGTGCTGATGGATCTGAATGGACATACCGTGACAAACAATACCACCGGCGCTTATATGGATTGCCTTGGTATTGCGTTTTATATTTATTCCACCGTGCCCGGTGCAGAGTGGTATCAGACGAAGTCCAGTTATATTGCCCGTGCAAATGACGATGCAACCGTTGTTCTCGGAGCCACGGCATCTTCCGAAACTGCCGTAAGCGGTAATATCTCCTTCTACTGCAAGGCGATTGCTTCTGATCAGCACGGTAGCGGATTCTATATCTACGGCGGTAAGTTCTATCAGACCGGCACAAGTGCAAACGGAGGATTCCTTGAGCTCTCTCGCCGTATTTACAGCGTGTGCAACGCAGAGTTTTATGTTGCCGCCGGTCAGGCACTCTTTAGTGATATCAATTCCCGCGATGCCGCATATTATCTGACCGGTGAACGCACATTCCGGAACTGCACCTTCTATGCGCCGGGCAGTGCAGGTATGATTAAGCAGGCGGCGGGACGCACCGCAACTCTCATTTTCGAAAACTGTACCTTTATCAATGTAAATATGGCGCAGACGCAGGATGCCGCAACCGTCACTCTTAAGGCAGGATGCCTTTCCTCGAATAGTGCGGGTAATGTTTATGGCGACAATGTTCTCGCTAAGGTAAATCCCTATGCTCTTGAAGGTCTGCTCGCGGCAGACGGAACGCCCATCGAAGCAACGATTGCTTATAAGGTAGTTGCCGCAGATACGGCTTTGAAGATCAATTACGATGGCGGCACCGAGTATTATTCGATCGGCGCAAGCTTTGATGTAAGCGTTGGCGAATTCGTTGAGGTCAAGAATGGCGTCCTTTATATGGAGCCCAGATATAATATCGAGGCAGTAGAGCAGATCGTGGACGGTGCGGTTGTTGGCGCCGGCGAGGTTACGCTTGAGATCGTATTCGATGTCGAGGATGTTCCCGCATTCACGTATTTCGATACCGTGACCGAAATTCTTTACGGCGTTGGTTATGAAACCGATTGCGGTGCAACGCCCGAGGGTGTTTTCGAGAAGTTCTATGAGCTCTTCGCAAATCCCGCATCCTCCTATAATATCACGATGTATCAGAATATGACCGTATCGAAGGCCGTTCCCTTCGGCGCTTTGACGGAAGTACAGAGCTCGGATGACTATAACAGAGATTATTATTACTCCCTCGCAACCGGATCGATCGTTTGGGATCTGAACGGAACCACCGTAACGATCGAAAAGAATACCACCTATGTAAACCTGAACGCGGCAAACTATAATACGAAGTCGGGTGCCCAAAACGGTTCTTTTTTCGCTGTTTTCGGACTTGAAGGCGCGAGCACGAATACGCTGACGGTGAAGAGCACCGAAGCAGGCGGTAAGATCCTGAACCTTTCCTCCTATGCTGTTTTTGGCGTTGGTGAAGCCAGCAAGGCCGCCGTGCAGATTGTCGGCAAGGGACTCACCGTGGAATCTTCGGGAGCGATCCTTTATGCGAACAATCCTATTAACAACATCAAGCACGCTGAGGTTCTTGGCGGAACTTATATCTATACCGGTACCTCCGCGGCATTCTCCTTCTCCGGAAACGGTGATTTTATGAAGGATGCAACCGTGATCTGCACCAAGGGCGTTTCCAAGGTTATCGGTTACGACCAGTACAGAAAGAATGTTTTGACGTTTGAAAACTGCGTTTTCGTTGCGGCAAGCAGATCCGCTCTCTTGGGCGGCAATAGCTCCAACGGCTCGGACTTCAAGAATTCCTCTGCGACGGTGAAGGATTGCACGCTTATCAATGTAATTCCCACGAAGCAGATCAAGAGCCCGAACGCAGAAGACGAGGCGAAGAATTTTGCATATGATGTAATCTATACCGGTACGAATGCCGTGTCCTCTATGGATGACCTTGCATCTATCTATGCTGAGGCACCCGAGGGAACGGTTGCGGCATACTACTATGTAACCGTAGAGGGCGTATCCTATAAGGTAGTCGCATATCTTGCAAGCGAGAATGCAGGTCTTGTAAATTGGGGCTATGGAATCGAAGAGTATTGGAAGCTTGGCGAAACCGCAACGCACGCAGATGCGGTTGTGGACACGGCATTCACCTATGCCTTCTCTCCCGTTGCCGTGAATGCGGCAGAGCAGACGGCTGTCGCAAAGCTTAAGAGCATTTTGGCAGGCGCATTGCAGATGAACCTGACGCTCCAGAGCAACATCGGACTGAACCTTCTCGTGAATAAGGGCTTTGCAGGCTGTGTTGTAACCATCGGCGGCCAGAGCTTCACGGTTGACGAAGCAGAGGGCGAGTATGTAACGCTCACGAAGGCGATCGCACCCAACGATGCGGCAGAAGCCGTAGAGGTATCGATCACCAACGGTATTCATACGCATACCTTCACGCTCAGCATCGGCGCGTATGCGGAGAAGATCCTCGCATCCGAGGCTTCCGAGTATGTTGCCGCAAAGAACCTCACCTATGCAATGGTTGAGTATGTAAGAGCAATGGCAGATGCAGATTTCCTTGCAGGCGTTGAGGCTCCCGCAGGCTACGAGACGCTGGTTCTCGAGGCAGAGACTGCAGAAAACGAAGGTGCGCTTCTTGAGCAGCTTCGCTTCAACCTTGCGAATACGATCGCAGTTGCTATCGATGCTCCGAATGCAAACGGCAAGGAAGTAACCGTTGTATTTGCAAACGGCAGAACCGAGACGAAGACGGTGGCGGACGGAATCGTGACCTTCACGAATCTCTATGTGGATAACTTCTATGGCGAGATGACGATCACGGTGGACGACGAGATCTATACCTTCTCTCTTGCAAACTATCTGCCCGCAATGGAAAGCGAGTATCAGAAGGCCGTTGTGCAGGCACTTTATAACTACACCTACTATGCAGACGCTTATGTAAGAGCGCTTTCTGCAAACTAAGAAAAGGAGGATTCAAAAAATGAAGAAAACATATGTAGCTCCCGAGGCTGAGCTTCTCTCTTTCGCGAAGGAGGACGTCATCACCGCATCGAACGTGCTGACGGATTGGAATCTTCCTTCTGTAGACCTTGGAGATTGGAACTTCGCGGATGACGGTTCCATATTCAAGCTGTAATCCGTATATCGCATTTTAGAAATTCCGAAAAAAATCGGAGGCATTACGCGAGTAGTGCCTCAGATTTTCAATATGTGCCTTGCTTTCAATAAAGCTTTTGCGGCTTGGATAGAAAAAGGTGCGTAAATATAGGTAAGAGCAGCAAAAAGTACACCGGAAAGCTGCCCGATAAATTGGAAGTTATCTTTCTGTTTTTGCTACAAACAATATGGCAGGCATCGCAATAAAATGCCTCTGCATTATATCCATTAAGGGATAATTTGTTGCCAAGCTTCATTCCAAATCAAGGCGTAAGCCTTGTATGGAATCCGCAATTTATTGCGGTATGGAATCAGACCAAAGGTATGAATGGAATCACGGCAACGCCGTGTATGGCATCAAGCCGCAGGAGAAATACACGCTGGCGCGTGATGCCATACGCCTACGGCGATTCCATACAC